>DATBND010000208.1:0-13066 GCA_036554505.1 Actinomycetota bacterium
GAAGGTCGAGGCGAACAAGCTCTACTGGATCCCGGGGACGCGCATCGTTGGCGCGATCTCCATGGGGCCGGGCGGCACGAGCTGCCCCGAGGTCCAAGCACCACCCGCGAGCACGGCGACCGCGGGCGACTGCCCGGAGCGCCGGATACTCGACGACTTCGGACATGGGACGATGACCGCGTCGCGCGCGGCGGGCGCGCCTCACTCACTTGCGCCGGAGGCTCGCATCGTCGCGATCGAAGGCCTTGGTGCGAACAGTGTGAAGTGGGCCGCGGACCAGGGTTGGATCGACGTGCAGTCGAACTCGTGGATCAGCCTCGTGCCGTCGCCCGTGCCGAGCGCCGTGATCGACGCGTTCCGCGACGCCGCCAAGAAGATGATGGTGTTGGCAGGCTCCGGCAACGGCGCTGCATTCTCGCAGGGGGCCGCGCCGACGCCGACCCAGCTTCTGTCGACCGCTCCCGCGGGCGTGGTCATCGTCGGCGGCCACGACAACGGAAAGATGACCGTCTGGTCCGGCGCGCCGCCGCACGTCGTTGCCGACGCCTACGCAGGTATGACGGCGATCCACGAGAGCACCGAGAAGATGCGACCCGACCCGATCGCGTGTTGCACGAGCGCGGCGTCTCCCTATGCCGCCGGCGGCGTAGCTTCGATCATCACGAATGCTCGACAGTTGCTGCACGACGAGTCGACGGGCATCCGCAACGGCGTCGTTGCGCGTGGGCGTCTTCGGCACCCCGTCCTCTACGGGAAGAGCTCGCCTCTGCGCGACGGGAAGTTCACGTTGGACGAGCTGAAAGACGTGTTCTTCCACACTGCTCAGGCGCGACCCGAGGAGGGCCGTCACGACGGTTTCGTGCACTGGGCGGGCGACCCCCGAGCCCCGGATTACATCGAGTTCGGACTGGGCGGCAACCCGTTCTGCCCGTTGTGCACGACCACGCCCGTGTCCTGGACCGACATCCCAGAGGACGTCAGCCCTTATCAGCTGGTCGGTTACGGCGCTATCAACCCCCACTCCGCCAACCACGCCTTTGGCGTTCTGCTCGGCTGGCAAGAGCTTGCGGAGCGGCCCGATGAGGACCAGCAGTACCAGCTCGACCAGCAGCTACGGGAAGAGCTGTACCCGTAACGCGTCTCGGCTTCCTTCTCTAAGATCGCAGCATGCGTTGTGACGTCGCGGTGGTGGGGGCCGGCGTCATGGGCTCGTCCACCGCCTACGCGTTGGCGCGCAAGGGACTCGACGTCGTCGTCCTCGAACAGTTCGCGGTGGGGCACAACCGAGGCTCGAGCCACGGCGCCGCTCGCATCTTTCGCCTGTCGTACCCAGACGCAACCTACGTCGAGATGGCTCAGGAGTCGTTGTCGCTGTGGCGTGATCTCGAGCGTGACTCAGAAGCCGATCTGTTGGCCAGGACGGGAGGCCTCGACACCGGAAAGAACCTTGACGAGCACGCCGCGGCCTTGAGTGCGTGCGGCGCTGCGTTCGAGCTCATCGACGGTGCCGAGACGCGCGCGCGGTGGCCGTTCATGGCCGTGCCCCCGGCCGCGCCCGTCCTGTTCCAGCCCGACGCGGGCGTCGTCTCGGCGGAGGCCGCATGGCGCGCCTTGAGTCGCGGGGCGCGCGCGGCGGGGGCACGCATGCACGACGGCGCGCGCGTCGCACGCCTGGAGCCGGAAGACCGTGAGGTTTTCATCCGGACCTCTACGGAGGAGATACGAGCGCGGGCGGTGGTCGTCACCGCCGGAGCGTGGGCCCGGGCCCTCCTGGCAACCGCCGGGATCGAGCTCGACACTCGGCCGACGCGCGAGACCGTCGCGTACTTCCGGCTGAACGATCTCGTCCCGCCGACGCTGGTCGACTGGGGCGCTCCGTCGGTCTACGCGCTGCCGAGCCCCGGCGGCGAGATAAAGGCGGGGGAGCACCGCGCCGGCCCGACGATCGACCCCGACGTCCCCGGAGAGGTCGATCCGGAGGCGGTCGCACGCGTGCGAGCCTGGGTGCTAGAGCGCTTGCCGGGGGCCGACCCCGTCCCACGGGGCGCCGAGACGTGTCTCTACACGAACACGCCCGACGAGCGCTTCGTCCTCGAGCGCCACGGCCGGATCGTGGTCGGCTCGCCGTGCAGCGGGCACGGGTTCAAGTTCGCCCCGCTGATCGGCCGCCGCCTCGCGGGCCTGGCCGGCGAAGCGCTCGAGGCGTAGCCGGAATTCCGCTCACGCGGCCTGCGTTGCCCCTTACGAGTCGTCTCGACGATTCGTGTACCTACTGTGACCAGGGAAAACAGGAAGCGCGCCCTGGGGTTAGGGCGCCCTAACTGATAGGATCGTGAATGCATTCACAAGCAACGCCGGCACGCACAGAGGACGGCTCCGGCGCCCCTACCTCAATGGGAGTTGATCGGCCCGGCATGGCCTCCGAAGACGTGACCGAAGGACTGACGAGGGACGCGGTCGCGCGCCTCAGCGAGCGTCTCGCCGAGCCCGGCTGGCTTGCCGAACGGCGCCTCGAGGCCTTCGACCTCTACGAGAAGCTCGACTATCCCGACCCGAAGAGCGAGGAGTGGCGCTACGTCGACGTCCGCCGCTTCGACTTCGATCGCTTCGCGGCCCCCGACGCCCCGATAGATCCACCGGCCTTTCCCGACGTGGCTCAGCCCGGGGTGGTCTTCGGCGACTTTGCCACCGTGTTGCGTGACCACCCTGATTTGCTGAAGGAGCACTTCTTCACCGACGTGCCGCTCGACGAGCACAAGTTCACCGCGCTCCACGGGGCGTTCCACACCGAGGGCGTGCTCGTCTACGTGCCCCGGGGTGTCGAGGTGGAGATCCCGCTCGAGGTCGTACGCCGAGTGCGCGGTGGTGGCTCGACGTTCCCGCACACGACGATCGTGGTCGACGAGCAGGCGAGCCTGACGTTCGTCGATCGGTTCACCTCCGACGACGATGCGGACGACGCGTTGTCGGTGGGCGTCGTCGAGGTCGAGGCCAAGCGCGGCGCGACGGTCAACTACATCTCGCTCCAGACGTGGGGCCGGCGCGTGCATCACTTCCAGACGCAGCGGTTCACCGGCCACCGCGACTCGACCGTGCGGAGCCTTGCCGTCAACCTGGGCTCTACGTTCGCGCGGACCCAGGTCGAGTCCGTGTTGAAGGGCGAGGGCTCGTTCTCCGAGATGCTCGGCCTGTACTTCGCGGACAGGGACCAGCACTTCGCCCAACGCACGTTGCAGTCTCACAACGCGCCGCACGCGACTTCCGACCTCCTCTACAAGGGCGCGCTCAAAGAGAAGTCGCGTTCCGAGTACTCGGGGTTGATCAAGGTGTTAAAGGGGGCGCAGGGCACGGACGCGTATCAGGCGAACCGCAACCTCGTCCTCTCGGAGGACGCGATGGCGCGCTCGATCCCTCAGCTCGAGATCGAGGCCAACGAGGTCCGTTGCACTCACGGCGCGACGGTGTCGCCCGTCGAGGAGGAGCACCTCTTCTATCTGATGAGTCGCGGGATCGACCGAGTGACCGCGCAGAAGCTCGTCGTGTTCGGGTTCTTCGGCGAGGTGCTCGACCGCATCCGCGTGCCGTCGGTGCGCGACGAGCTCTCCCGAGCGATCTCCGCGAAGGTCGAGGGAGACCAGCGGCTCGAGGTGGCGGTGTGATCGATTTCCAGACCGTCGCGAAGCTCGACGAGATACCGGACGGCGGCATGAAGCAGGTGGTCGTGCGGGGTGACCTCGTCGGCCTTTATCGCGTCGGCGCCGACATCTACGCGATGGGCGACGTGTGCACGCATGAAGAGGCGTACCTGACCGAGGGCGAGTTCGAGCCGGACGAGCTCGAGGTCGAATGCCCCCTGCACGCGTCGCGCTTCAACGTCGAAACAGGTGCCGTGCGCATCCTGCCGGCTGCGAAACCGGAGCCCACGTATCAGGTGAGGGTCGAGGGCGAGCTAGTGCTCGTCGGCCCCCGTAAGGAATAGACGGAGGACGACATGGCCGAGCATCTGTTGCACATCGAGGACCTGCACGTCGAGGTCGAGGGTCGCCCGATCCTGAAGGGCCTCAACCTCACGCTCAACAAGGGCGAGATCCACGCAATCATGGGCCCGAACGGCTCGGGGAAGTCGACGCTCGCGTACGTCTTGACGGGCCGGCCGGGCTACGAGGTCACCGCCGGGAAGGTCCTCTACAACGGCGAGAGCATCCTGGACCTCGCGCCGGACGAGCGCGCGCAGAAGGGTATCTTCCTTGCGTTCCAGTACCCGACCGAGGTGCCCGGCGTGTCGGTCGTGAACTTCCTGCGGACCGCGTACAACGCGATACACGCGGACGCGCCCAAGTCCGCGATGGAGTTCCGCCTCTACCTGCAAGAGAAGGTGGACCTCCTCGAGATCCCGACCGAGCTCGTCGATCGCTACGTCAACCAGGGGTTCTCGGGCGGCGAGAAGAAACGCAACGAGATCCTTCAGATGGCGGTCCTCGAGCCCGAGCTTGCGATCCTCGACGAGACCGACTCCGGGCTCGACATCGACGCGCTGAAGCACGTGTCCGCGGGCGTCAACAAGCTCGCGGGGCCCGAAGTGGGCATCTTGCTGATCACTCACTATCAGCGGCTCCTCAACTACATCCGCCCGTCCACGGTCCACGTCTTGATGGGCGGGCGCATCGCGATGTCGGGCGGCTTCGAATTAGCGGAAAGACTCGAGGCCGAGGGTTACGCTGGGATAGCAAAGGAGCTAGGGCTCTCGGACGCGGACATCCCCGAGCTCGTGAACGAGGAAGCCTCGGTCTGATCGCGGCTTCGACGGGAGAGGAAGAGAGATGACGCTCGACGCCGAGATCGTCCGCAAAGACTTTCCGATATTCGAGACGCAGACGCACGGAAAGCGTCTGATCTACCTGGACTCCGCAGCGACGTCACAGAAGCCGCGCCAGGTCATCGAGCGGATCGTGCAGTTCTACGAGACCGAGAACGCCAACGTCCACCGCGGCCTGTACGAGCTCGGTGAGAAGGCGACGATCGCGTACGAGGACGCGCGCCGTAAGTGCGGCGAGTTCATCGGGGCGCGCAGCGAGAAGCCCATCGTCTTCACGCGCGGCACCACCGAGGCGATCAACCTCGTCCGGTTCACGTGGGCGCGCGAGAACGTGCGCGAGGGCGACGAGATCCTCGTCACCGAGATGGAGCACCACTCGAACCTCATCCCCTGGCAGCTCTTCGCCGCCGAGACAGGCGCGGTCCTTCGCCATCTCCCCATCGACGAGGACGGCGCGCGCCTGCGCACGGACCTCCTGCCCGAGTACATCACCGACAAGACCAAGCTCGTGTGCGTGACGCTGATGTCGAACGTGCTCGGGACGATCAACCCGGTTCGTGAGATCGCCGACGCTGCGCACGCCGTGGGGGCCCGCATACTCGTCGACGCGGCGCAGGCCGCTCCCCACGTGAAGTTCGACGTGAACGAGCTCGACGCCGACTTCCTCGCTTACTCCGCGCACAAGATGTGCGGGCCGACGGGGGCCGGAGTGCTCTACGGGCGAGAGGACCTGCTCGAGTCGATGCCTCCGTTCCACGGTGGTGGCGAGATGATCCGCGAGGTCTGGGCCGACCGGGCGACGTGGAACGAAGTGCCGTACAAGTTCGAGGCCGGGACTCCGAACGTCGCGCAAGCCGTCGGGATGGGCGCAGCCGTCGACTACCTCGAGAGCCTGGGCATGGACGCCGTGCACGCCCACGAGGTAGAGCTCGCCGCCTATGCGATGGAGAAGCTCGAGGCCGCGGGGGCCAAGGTCTACGGGCCCAAGGCGGGGGAGGAGCGGGGCGGGGTCGTCTCGTTCAACCTCGACGAGGTCCACCCCCACGACATGGCGACGATCCTGGATCAAGAGGGCATCTGCATCCGGGCCGGCCATCATTGCGCGCAGCCGTTGATGCGAAAGCTGGGCGTCCCGGCGACTGCCCGAGCGTCGTTCTACGTGTACAACGACCACGCCGACGTCGACGCCCTCGTCGAATCGCTGGACAAGGCGAAGGGATGGTTCGTGTGAGCCTCGAAGAGCTCTACAAGGAAGTCATCCTCGACCATTACCGGGCCCCTCGTAACAAGGGCCGGCTCGACCCTCACGACGTCGCGATCGAGCGGAACAACCCGTTGTGCGGCGACGAGATCGAGCTCTTCCTCAAGTTCGAGGGCGACGAGCTGCAGGGCATCGCGTTCGACGGCAAGGGGTGTTCGATCTCCCAGGCGAGCGCGTCGATGATGACCGAGAAGGTCAAAGGCCTCGACGTCAAAGAAGCCGCGACAATGGCCGAGTCGATAAAGAAGATGATGGCCGGCGAGTCGGAGGGCGACTCGTCCGCCCTCGGTGACCTCGTGTCCCTCAAGGGGGTCGTGAAGTACCCGGTGCGGATCAAGTGCGCGCTGTTGGGCTGGAACAGCCTGCTCGAAGCCCTCGAAGAAGGCGGCAAGACCTAGCCGTCGCCCGCGCGTCCCGGTTCATCATGCCGGCGCCGGCCCCAATCAGGCTCGACGAGCGCGGTCCACGTGGTGTGCGCCTTCAAATGGGCACGCTCGCCCGGATCCGGCCCGTCCGCCGGCAAGCTTCCCAACATCATCTCGCCGACCGGGATCTCGGAGCGCGCAGTCAAGTCGAACGCCTTCGATTGGACCGCGCTGTTGCCCGACCCCAACGCACACGTGCCGATCCGCATTGCCGTGGCGACCAGATACACGGTCTGGTAGAGCGCGCCGACGTTCTTCAACGTCGTCGCGTAGGAGATCGCGCGGTACTTCCACGCCATACGTGTGAACCTCGACGCGATCGTGATCAGAACGTGAGGCGGCTCGGGTGCGCCCGATGCCGCTATCGCACCCTGGAGAAGCGATGTCGCCGCTCCCTCTCGCGGCGGCAAGGGTTCCAGAGCATGTCTGGCGGCGTCGTAGTGGTAGAGGCCGGAGGCGAGACCGTCGACTCGATCGGCCACGAGGTAGACCTCCAGGTCGTGCATGCCCCCACCGGACGGAACGGGCCGGTCGAGCGCCTCGTACGGAAGACCGGCCTCGGGCTCCGGCCCGTAACGTGCACGTGCGCGGGCCGTCCGGAACAGCAGCTCCCCTAGTTGCCGGATCGTCAGGGGTTCGGAACCGTAACGGCGTACGGACGCCCGCTTCTCGAGGACCTCGGCGAAGGGCGGCTCGGCATCCGGCGCGGGCTCGGGCGGAACGCCGAGAAGGATCGCGTCGCCCGTCGGTCGCTCTCGCACCGCGGGGGGTGCCGGGATCCGGTCCAGGAAGGGAAAGGTCCCGCCGAAGGCGTCGTCGTGTAGCCCGAGCCGGCTCCGCCTGTGGAACAGGAGGTCGTGCAGCTCCGCGAGGGCGAGGACGTCGTGGCTCAATCCCGCCGGCTCGCCGCGCTCGGATCCTTGAAGCATCCCGGCGGCGCCCAGCAACCGGATCACTGCGTTCGCCCCGCCCGGGCTCTCCTCTGTCGCGGTCTCCCAGACTCCTGAACGTAGGCCGCGCGCGAGCCGTCCGAGCAGGGCCATCGACCAGTCGGTGTGAAGTACCACGCGATGGAGCGCGACCGCCGACTCCACCGCCATCCCGTCGTCGTGGCGCGTGATGTACGCGAGACGCGATAGGCGCGGTTGTTCGCAGGTGGCGAAGGCGGCGTCGAGCGACGCCGCCGCCGCTGCAGGCTCGACGGTGACGTAGGGTTCGCCCACCCCGTCAACGAGCCGCAAGGCACAGACGGACTCGAGCTGCGTGAGAGTCCACAACAGCCGGCTGAACGCCGTGACCTCGAGCCCTGCGTCCTCGTTGTTGCCGGCCCCTGCGGTGCGCGTCCACAGGTCTGCCTTCGGCACCCACCGTCGCCCGAGATCCGCGAGCACGTCCGCGATCGCGTCCGTGACTCCCGTTAACAACTGGGCTCCCCAGGGATGACGGATCTCGACCGCGCCGTCAGCTCTTCGCCCCACGTCGACACCCGCGCGGAACCGCACCTCGACCTCGACGCCGGCGGAGGGCCACTCCGCATCGTGCACGAGCCAGGTCAGGGCACGCGCCTCAGACGAACATCGCTATCGGGTTCAGGTCGTTTTCGTGCAACGGTTCGTCTCGCCAGCCCATCGAGACGGGGACGTCATACAGGCGGCCGGGCGCGAATCGTGCCCAGAAGTGTCTCAAGCCGGGCACGATCACCTTGGCGACCGGCACGCCGACGTCCGGCCTCGTCTGGACCAGCACCAGGACCTCGAGGCCCCTCGCCTCCACTCGCGTGCGCGTCTCCAACACTTGGGCGACGTGGGTGGGGAGCGCGACCGGGTCATAGTCGTCCGCCCTTCGAGGCGGGATGTCCGGGTGGGGGAGTAGGTACGCCTCGGAATCGACGGTGGCCGTGCTCCACCACCTGCGCTGTGACGGGTCGGGATATGCGTAGTCGCCGTCGGCGCTTCGGTTCTCGGGGAGTACCGCCGGGATGAGATGGTTCATCTCGACGAGCGCGTGCTCGATCGCGGCCGGCGCGTCGAGGTCGGCGGCGAACGACACGCAAATGTCCTCCGGCGGGCCGGTGGCCGATCGCGACACCGCGGCAAAGGAGGGCACGTCGAGGTCATTGGTGATGTCCAGCACCCACGCTTCGCGGCCGAGCGTGCGGTACGCCTCGACGAAGCGGTCGAAGTACTCGACGCCGAAGGAGGCTAGATCAACGCGGGGTCTGCGCAGGCGGTTGTACCACCACACCGCGACGCTGTCGCGTTCGACGAGCTCGTACAGCCCCCGGCGGATGGCGTCTCCGAGAGTCTTGCCGGCCGCGCAACCGTTGGAGTCGGCCCAGCAATAGGGACCCCCCGGGGGCTGCGGGTGGTTATAGAAGAGGTACGTCGACGGAAGAAGCTTGAACCGGCCCGCGGTGACCGACCACACGCCGGCCCAGTCGATCTCGGCGGTCTCGTCGAAAGGCTCCGGGACGAGCTCGAAGCTCGCCCCCCGCGCGTTGATCTCTTCCCTACGTTCGTACTGGCGCGTGCTGTAGAGCATGCACGAGTTCGGGTGCAGCGCCTCCTCCGGGTCGAGCATCGTGAACGCGGCTCGCAGGAACGGCTCGTCTCCGTGTCGTTTCCCGGAATGTCGTTCGATCGCCTCGCAGATCGCGCCGATGCGCGCCGCCTCGTCCGTGACCCCGACCCCAGACGCCTGGCTGAGGAAGCTGTTTCGAAGGCCCGTTATGTCGGCCGCCTCGCTGCCGAAACCGAAGACGCCCATGTACGAGTGAAGGGACGGGTCTCCCGCGTTGGAGGGAACCAGCTCTGTGACCGTGCCGGTGACGCGGTCGACGTGGACCTCCAGGTCGCTCGCCGTCGACCACGCGTCTTGCTCGCGCTCGGGCAACTCGACCGGCTGGATCATGAGCTTCGATTGCAGACTGGGGTCGCCGCATGCCGGGCACTGCGGGCGCCGGCGAAGGTGATGCTCCGTCGTCGCCAGCGTGACTACGTCGAACGTGATCACGCGCGCAGGTCCGTCGTCGTGCCCCGCCGCCCATTTTGCAGCCTCTAGCGCGACCAGCCTGGCGACGACCGCGTCCGCCGCACGCGAACGGGCCTGCGTATGGGAGGCGCCGCCTCTCCATGCCGTGCGCCGTCCGAGATACGAATCGACCGTCCGGTGTAGGCGAAGCCGCTCCGCCAGGCATTGCCAGCATCCCGTCCCGGCTCGGAAGAGGGG
The DNA here is from genome assembly GCA_036554505.1 of Actinomycetota bacterium. Lineage (GTDB taxonomy): Bacteria > Actinomycetota > CADDZG01 > CADDZG01 > WHSQ01 > DATBND01. The sequence continues at coordinate 9,731 of DATBND010000208.1, forward strand.
GCCGATCCACGGCTCCAAGCCGTGGGGCCGCGCCAGCATCCATTCTCCACCGTCGCCCAGGTTCTTGCGAGAGATCTCTGCGAGATCCGCGGCGAGGTAATCGTCGGTGAGGACCAGCTGCAGTCGCGCCCCCCCTGGCTCCAAGCTCGATCGGACGCGCACTCCGGTCTCGTCGAGCGCGGCGAGCACGGGGCCGGCGTCGACGTTGCCCACGACCGTCACGGTGACGGTGGCGCGCTCTAGCCTGTCCAGCGCCGTTGCCGCGTTCAACTCCAGACCGTCCCAGAAAGCGTCCTCGACGATCTCCGGTCCCACGGGAGCCTCCCGCAACAGCGACTTCGCGCGCAGCACCCCGAGCGCGTAATGCGTGACCTCCCGTGGGTGCAGGGCCTCCAGCGCGTCGGCGATCTCCTCGTCGGTGAGCCCGCGCGTGAGGACGGGGAGAAGGTCGGCGAACACTTCGCCCGGGAAGACATGCCGGTCGCGCTCGCCCATCAGGAACAGGCCTTCCCCCTCGATGGCGACGGGCGTGTAACGGGGGCGCAGATATACGGGCCGCCCTCCCGGGCCGGGCAATTGTCCCTCTGGAGGAGCGTCGAGCTTCCGCTTTCCGTGGTCGACGTCCGTCATGCGTCGGTCCGCTCGCTCGTCGCCGCGCGCGCTGGCGCGTGACTCATTCCTTCGAGGGTGGCTCGGAGTATCCCTAGGTGGAGGGAGACGTCGAAGTCCTCCGCCTCCCGGAGGCGGCGCCGGAGACGCTCGGCCCCCGACGACTCGAACACGTCCTCGAGCTCGAGCTCGTGCGAAAGGACGAGATCCGAGCCCCCGGCTGTCGTGTGGAATTGGGGGACGTCGAGGAGCCTGAGCGCCTGCACTTCGGCGTTCGCGATGGCGACGCGATCCTCAGGCCGGGCCCCCGAGAACCAGTCGGGCGCCGTCTGCACGACCTTGGCGAGCGCGACCTCGCGCGCGTTTCCGTCCAGGACGGCGGGCGGTGCGAGCGAGACGCGCAGGAGGACGAGGTATCCCCACGTGTCGCGCATGAGGACTCTTACGGGGGCCTCGCTCACGCCCTCCAGCGGGCCCGAGAGCGCGGTCAACCGGCGCGCGCCGCGGGTTATCAGCTGCTGCATCTCCTCGAAGCCGCGCTCCAGGTCGTCGAGATGGTCGGCCGGTTCCGCCGGGCCGTGGGGCGTGCGCGGCCACGGGATCTTCGGCTGCCAATACAGTTTGCCGTCGAGCAGCTCGAACGCGTCGTTCGTGCGGTCGGAGTAACCGTGAAGGATCCCGACCGGCAGCTGTCTCCGTCCGGGCACTGCGAGCGCGCCGAAGTCTTGGGGGCCGGCGCCCGCAACCTCGATCGTCTGCGTGACGGCCGCCGTCGGAAGCACGGACTCTTCGTACACGGCCAGATCGAGACCGGCGACGTCGACGGCACTCGCCGCGGGAAGCCGCGGGTGAAGGATGCATTCGAGATCGGTGAACACGGGCGTGTCGCCGGCGATGCGGATGTTGTCGATCCAGAAGTCGCGCGCCTCCACGAGCTGCAGCAACCTGAGGTACATCCCGAATCGGTGGAAGTATCGTGCGCTCTCATCGAGCGTCGTCGCCTGCCACTCGTGGATGAACTCCTCCCACGCGTACTTCCCTCGAGTGATGAGGGCCCTCGTCGGCAGCGGGCACGTCGCGCCCATCGAGTTGAGGAACGCCGCCAGGTCGAGGAACTTGGACGCGGACCTCAGGTCCTTCGGCTTGTAGACGACGCGACCGCCGTTGGCGAACGTCAGCGTTGCCACGGCCCGGCCGTCGTCGTGCCGGTCCCCCTGATCCCCCTCGATGCGCGTCAGCGGTCCGCCGGGGGCCGCCGGACCCCACGCCTCTTTCAGCAACGGCTGGTCCCGGGCGAGCCGCTCGATCATCTCGATCGAGCTCTGCCGCCACTGTCGTAATGCGGTCCCGACGGTGAAGGTAAGGCCGCTGAACCCCGCGAGGCGCTCGAGCCATGCATCCCGGCCCATGTCCCAGACCGGGTCGAACTGCGTCAAGGATTCGAGCTCGAGGACCGACCAGGCGGCCAGCAGAACGCGCGTTGCGAGCTGGGTCGTCAGCGAGGCGAGCGCCTCCTCCGTGAGGAACGCGTGGCGTGCACGAAGATCCTCCCAACCAAGCAGTACGCGCGCTGCATCCCGCCAGGCGTGCCCGACTACTGCGGTGGGTGCGGTTTCGGCATCGCGCTCGCGGTGTGAAGACGGCAGCGCGTCCAATGCGTCACCGAGACAAGTCGCCCAGAGAGGGAGGGGCGGCCCGGCGCGCACCCGCGCCGGGCGGAACGCAGTCGCCCCCGTCTCAGGGTCTAGACGCGAGCCCCGCCAGAACGCGTCCTCCAGGCCGGCATTCCCACCGGTGACCTCTTCGATCCAAGTCGAAACGAGCTCGCGGTCGGGGCCACGCCGTCCGTCCGGTTCGAACGCGGGGTGGCGGAGGCGCTCGAAAGGCGGCGCGCCCGTCGCGATCGCGGCGAGGAAGTCGGGCTGCGAGGAGACCTTCGTCACCGGACGGGCGAAGGGTCGGCGAGCTCGTTCTCCGCGCCACCCTCGCGTTCATCCACCGCGGCGGTGGCAAAGAGCTTGACGGACGTCAAACCCAGGATGGGCAGGGAGGGAATGAGCTCGGCGTCGTCGCCCCCCGGGGTCGCCGACAGCGAGGCGCAGTGGTGCGCGATCGTCGAAAACAAGAGCGTCCCGATCATGCGACCAAGCGCGGTCCCCATGCATCCGTGGGGGCCGGCGCCGAACGAGAGGAAGGCGGCCCCACGGCGGTCCCAGCGGAAGTGGTTCGGGTCCCGTATCCGCCGGCGGTCCCGGTTCGCTGCGTGCACGAGGAGGAAAACGGTCGCGCCCTCCGGAAGGACCGTGTCGGTGATCGCTACCTCGTTCTCCAGGTTGCGCACGCACGTTCTGACGGGCCCCCAGAGCCGCAGCGTCTCGTCGAACGCGTAGCTCGCGCGCCACGGCGCTGCGCGTAGCGTCGCGTAGACGCCGGGATCGTTTCCCAGATACCAGAGCGTGTTACCGATCGCGTGCGTGAGGGTGTCGAGGCCGGTCAAGAGGAAGAGGGCGAAATACGAGAGGAGCTGCGCGTCGTCTAGATCGCGACGTCTCCAGTATCCGATCAGGGCCTCGCCGATGCCGCCGAACACCGTTTGGGCGCCGGTCCGGGCGCGGTGTCGCACGTACGCCTCGAAGGACCGATACGCATCGTCCGCGCGCGCCAGCTCGGTTTCGGATTCGTCGTAGCGGCCGAGCCTCGCATACATCGCTCGCGCCCATCCGCCGA
>DATBND010000222.1:0-3998 GCA_036554505.1 Actinomycetota bacterium
CAAGGTCGACGTCGACGGATCGGTGACCCTTCGCTACCGCAGCAAGCTCCATCACATCGGGATGGGCAATGCGCTTCGAGGAAGGAGGGTGGTGATGCTCGTCGCGGGGCGCGACGTCCGGGTGTTGTCAGAGACCGGCGAGCTCCTCAGGCAGCTGACGCTCGATCCGAGCAAGGACTACCAGGCGAGAGGCAGGTCGTGACGTGTCCACTATGCTCCGCGACATCCGTCCACTATGACCCGCGACATCACAGCGTGGGTCGCCAGGGAATCGAACCCTGAACCTACGGATTAAGAGTGTGACGACCGGCTTGGCTCTAGCGGCCCTCGCCCGGGCCCATCACGTTCAGGCCGGCGCCGATCTCTATCAGCGCGTTCTGGATCTGGTCGCCGGTGCAACGCCCGGTGCTGAGCGACTCCTCGTAGTTCGTCATCTCGATCGACGGCTGCGCGATCCCGACCGCATTGGCGCCACGCACGTCGTACTGCTCGGCCGGGATGATGTAGCCGATGTGGTCGTTGGCCATCCCGAACACCATGACGTTGCGCGCACGCGACAGATAGTCCTTCGTCGTGAGACTTATCGACGAGAAGATCTCGCCCGGCGCCTGCATGAACACCACGGCGTCGCCGCGGTCGCCGGGCACGAAGCCGGGCTGGCCCTGGGCGAGCCCGGGCGTCCCGATGCGCACGCCACCCACGGGTGACAGGACGCTGATCGGGCTCGCTCCCACGCAGCTCGGAGTCCTCGAGCGGCCCTTCTGCTGAACGCTCTGCGACGGCCCGGTCGCATGGGGGCCGGGGACCGCGCTGTCGCGCATGAACACGCCGGCCTTGTTGAGCGCGACGAGAGAGGCGTTGTCGGCCGGAATGGTCAGGATGCGCTGCTCCGCGACGATCTCGTTCGAGCGAAGCGTGTACGCGGACTGCTGAGCCGACTCGTAGACGAGCTCGGCGAGACCGTAGCCGATGCCTTTCCTGCCGAAGCTTCGCTGCACCGTCTGGTCCCCGAGGCCGCCGGGCATGAAGACGGTGCTCCCTCCCCATAGCTGCTGGAGGCGTTCCGCCAGATGGCCGACGAACCCACTGTGCATGTCGGCATTCCCCGCGGTGACTGTGGGATGAGCTGAGAAGTTGACGAGCGTCGCGATCGTCTGACCGGGCTGGTCCGTTGAGACGGCGCGCAGCCAGGTCAGCTCGGCATCGGGTACGGCGCGGGTCACGATGCGCCGATCGATGTTGAAGGCCTTTGCCGGGATCGCTCCGGTCTGGAGCTCGGCGGGCTGCATCGAGCCAACCGCCTTGCGGACCGCGTCCTTGATCTGGTCACGCACGTACTCGTAGTACCAGGAGGGCCCCCGCGCGGTCGTGTCCGCGCTCGCGTGGGTATGCGTGGATGCGATCACGAAGTTCTCCACCGGGATGCCAAGCTCGGCCGACAGGTCCCGAGTTATCGCACGCGTCCCGCACGTGTCGCCCTTCGCCTGCTTGGAGCCGGCCGGACAGATGGATTCGTCGTAGCCGTAGAACCACGACACGGTGTCGAGAACGACGAAGGCAAGGGTCTCCTCGCCGTTCGAGATCGCCATGGCGCGCGCATAGATGCCGAGGTCGGCGGCCTCGTCCACCCCGGTGGCCCAGACTCGATCGAAGGTGCGCAGACAGGACGGGTCCGAGTTCGGCAGGTACTCGTAGCCGATCGGGCCACAGTCGTAACCATCACCGTGCGGGTGCCACTGTCCCCCCTCCGACACAGGGATCGGCGCAATCGACGCGTTGTGCGCACCAACGAGGAAATTGCCCCCCGGCAGCCGCGTCCCCGTGGGAGCGGTGACCTGTTGAGTCGCGTCGGCGTCGGTTTGGCGCGCCCGCGCGTCGGCACCTGGCGCCGACTGCACAGGACCTTGCGTGACGTCCCGCGCGCCGGTCCCGCGTGCCGGGGTTAGTCCCGTAGCGGCCCACCCTGCGCTGAGGGCCACCGCGCCGGTGACGAGTCCGGTCAGGGCGGCGCGCAACACGCGCCGCGTCAAGTTGGATCCGGTCACGGACGGCGCCTCCAGCCCTTCACCTTGATCGTCGAGCTGTGCCAGTAGACGTCGGACGCTCCGTTGAAAACAGCTCGGAAGCTCTTCTTCCTCCAGAAACGGCGCTTCACCTTGAACACGGCTCTGCCTTTTCCGTCGGTGATCGAGCTACCCAGCACACCGGCTTTGCGCCCGCGGAAGATGACCGGGACCGCCGCGATGCCCCTCGAGCGGTCGTCTGCATCGGTAACGACGGCGACCAGGCGCGTCCTCACGCGCTTGCCCTTTTTGGTCCTCTTGCCCTTCTTGGAGAGCTTGATGGCGGTGTCCTCCTTCTCGACGACGAACGTCGCGAGGTCGGAGGTGTCGGCGTTGTACGCGCCGACCTTGCCGTTGTAGATCGCCTTCAGGACGTAGTTGCCCGGGTGGAGCAGCAGCCTCGCCGGAACCGTCACGGATCCGTCCGGCCCGGTGACGCCGGTCCAGCTCTGCCGGATGCCTTCGGCGGACAGCTCGAGCGTCACGATCGCGTCCGGAACCGGAGCACCGGTCGCGTCCTTGAGCACGGCACCCAGGGGAGCCTTGTCGGTGTACTGACCGGACCTCGTGTTGGACAGCTCGAGGTTCGTGGCGACCGCCTCGACGACCTTCCCGAGATCGGGAGAGTCGTACTTCATCGAGTTCTCGAGGATGTAGAGGCCGGTGTACGTGAGCGAGTAGTCCTTGAGCCCGTAGCGGTGGTCGTTCTGCTCGGTCGGCATGTGGAGGCCGCCGCCCATGATGCGGATGATCCCCTTGCCGAGCTTGAGCTCGCCCACGGACGTCTTCGTGCCGTCGTCGCTGCCGCCCGAGTTGTTCCCCGTCGTCGCGACGATCTGGCCGCCGGCCGTCTCCCACGCGTCCGTCGTAACGACGGTCATCGGCGACGCGTCGTTACCGATGCCGTAACCGATGAGCGTCGCCTCGGAGAGCTGGCGCGCGTTGCCCCGCAGCCCCTGGACCATCGAGTGCTCGAAGTCCGAGATGTTCGCGTACGGCTGGTAGACGGTGACGTCGGTCACGCTCTCCTTGGGAACGACGCCCATCTCCCCGAGCGCGTGCAGCGCCCGGTCGGTCAACACGAGGTTCCCGCCGCGCTCGACCCACGACTTCAGGTTGGCGTAGTACGCGGCCGGGTCGACCTGTCGCTTCAGGAGGTCCTCCGGCAGCGCGATGTCGGCGATCATCAAGGTGTCGAACTGGTCGAGGTAGCTCGGCGAGGTGGCGATATCGCCCGACAACGCCTTGTTGACCCCGCCCTTCACGTAGGCGTTTGCGTCCTCGAAGAACTGCATGTTGGTCGCGTCGTAGGGACGCTGCTCGACGAGCTTGCCGTCGGCGCCGATCCCGGTGGCCACGGGGCCGGCCGGCGGCGGGGTGGGGTTCGCCTGGGGACCGGGCAGGCGGCCGGAGCCGTTCTGGTCTGTGTCGGTGACCGTGTCGGGGTTGTACACGTAGCCGACGCGACCGCCCGGATCGATCTGGAAGTCGGCGAAGTCGGTGCGCTCGGTCATCGCGTAGGCCATGGCCGTCTTGATGATGGCGCGGGTCGCGTTGATGTAGTTCTCCTGGAAGATCACGCCCCACGGGCGCCCGTAAGGCCGCGTGTTGTCCGCGTGGTTCATGGCGATCTCGTAGTCCATGCCGGTGACACCGAGCTCGGTCGCCATGTAGTCCCCGAGGAACCCGGTGTCGGTGTAACCGAGCGTGTCCCACACGGTGCCCCACCGAGCCGGCTTCGACGGAACGGTGTTGACCGGGCCGCCGAGGTCCTCGATGCCCTCGCCCGAGTCGCCGCCGGTCTGGGCCTCGATCAAGTCGGGGATGCCCATGAACAAGGTGTCGTCGATGACCGACTTCGTCCGCTCGGCGATCGACATCAGGCGACGGTGCTTGATCGAGTCGAACTGCCCGGCGGGATACATGATGTCGGCC
>DATBND010000237.1:0-4756 GCA_036554505.1 Actinomycetota bacterium
GACCTCCTCGGGCGCAGCGGTGTCGGCGACCGGGACCAGGCCCGTGCCCGCCCATGCGACGCCAACGGAGAGGACGCCTACGAGGAACGAGGTCAGGAGCTTGCGCGCGGTTGCCCTGCGCCGGTGCGCCGGAGACTGCCCGGGGGCGTCCTTCCAGTTCATTGGTCTCTCCTTGGGAGGGGTGGTTGCATGGCGAAGGAGTTCTCTACGCGCCGGCTCAGTCCTGCCGAAAGCGACGATCGGGAACTTCTTTTGCAGGCCGAGCAAGCACTTGTGCGGGCGGGCGCGTGCGGACAACCGTGCGAAACGGACATTTCCAACAAAGCGTCCGCGCGGCTCGAGCACGCGACGCGCGCGCGACGCGCGCGGGGCCTAGCGGCCCTTCGGGTACTTCGCCGAGGTCAGGTGGCCGTCCTCGGTGAAGTCGAAGCTCACCGTGTGCCCGCGCTCCATGCAGTAGCGGAACGTGGACCCGGTGCGCTCGGTGGGCTGCCCCACCGCCTCGAGGACCTCGCGGGGAGTCATCCCCACGCTGAGCCGCGACATCTCGCGATGGGTCAGGTCGGGGACGTCCGGACGGCACGCGTCCGGCGCGATGCCGACCGCACGCTCCCACGTCTGCAAGTAGGCCTCGGTCCCCCGCGCCATGTCCTCGACGATCGCATCGCCGGCGATCCGGCGAAGGTCTTCGATCCAGTCGGGGTAGAGGCCGTAGTGCGCGACGCCGTCGGTGTTGATGTCGTACACGCGCGTGCCGCTGCGCTGCTTGTCGATCGTCGCCCCACCGAAACCGGTGAACGGGTACTCGACCGGGTTGGGCCCGTTGCGCGGCCCCCCTTGCGACCCGAAGCCGTTGACGTCCGAGCCGTACCCGAACCCGAAGTAGTAGCGATCGTCCGCCCACGCGCGGGTCTTCAGCCACTCGTTGGCGAACCCGCCCGACCCTCCCGCGTACGGAGTGACCATCCCGCCGAGCTTGAGTATGCGCGGGTAGACCGTGTCGTTGGACCAGCCGTGGCTCGACATGATCCCCGAGTAACCGAGTGACTCGACGAGGTTCAGCGCCTGCGTCTGTGCACGTGCGCTCATGTGGTCCGGGTCGAAGATCATTCCGCGCTCGGCCATCTCGCGGATGACCTTCTCGCCCAGCGGCGTGAGGCCCTTGACGTTGCAGTGGGGTCCCTCGGGGTAGACCGGCGCCACTCCCAGGCTCCCGAAGAGCCCGAAGATGCCGCCGGCCAGCGCGTCACGCCCGGTGAACTCGTCGGGGGCGCCGGACGTGTCGTGGAAGTTGTGCTGCGTCTTGTCGTGCGCCTCGCCGTCGGCCTCGGTGCACGTGTCCATCTTCCAGTAGTGGCCGGTCTCGCCGAGGTTCCCCTGATTGACGACCATCCCCGTGTCGCCGCTGTCGCCCGCGACTCCGGACAACGCGTTGTCGAACTTGTTGACGAGCTCCATCTGCCGCACGCCCAGGCCCCACACCTCGTCGAGGCCCCGGTCGATGGCGGCCTCGTCGCAGCGAGGCACCTCCAGGGTCTCGCCGCAGTCGAGCGGGACCGACACCTCGATGCCGAGCACGACGGCGAGCTTTCCCTCGTTGATGACGCGCCGCGCCTCGAACGGGTCGGTCACGATCCGGAACCAGCCTTCACCCGGGCCGCCGCTCTGCGCGTCGATGTAGCGCTCGAGCTCTCGAATGCGGCGCGCCTGAAGTCGCACGCCGTCCATCTCGTTGCAGCTGTTCCGCTTGTACGGATAGAGCTTGCAGAGCTGGTTGTTGTCGACGAGCAGGTTCGTGAACATGCGGAGCCCGCCGCGCCACGCGCGCTCGAGCCACTTGTAATACGCCTGCTCGTGAGTGAGTGAATAGTGCGTGGGCCATCCGGTGAAGGTGGGCCATCCACTGGTGTCGTGCTCGGAGCCGGGCGTCTTCTTCGTCAGCACCTGCTCGAGCACCGCGCCGCGGCCCCCGGGCTCATGGTCCGCGCAATCGACGAGCGCGTAGGGAGCCCCGTAGCGGTGCCACGGCCGCCCGCAACGCGCCCGGCCACCGAGAAACTCGTAGGCCATCATGTGCAGGTGCGCGTCGACATAGCCGCGCGTCTCCTGGAACGTCGTCTGACCGCCGACGATCGGCCCCTCGACGTTGATCTCGACCTCGGGGTAGACCGCGCATCCGTCGGTCAGCTCGAACGCGAACTTGGCGGCCTGCTCGCCTGCGACCACCGCGAGCTGGCCGTTCTCGTGGACGCCGAGCGCCTCGCCCGTAGCCGGCAGCAGCACGGTGAACTCGCCGGTTCCCGCCTCCTTGATCTCCCAGTCCGCGAGCTCGCTCGGGGTAGTGGTCTGGACGATGTGATTGCCGCGCCCGCTCGCCTCGTTCACGGGGCCCCTCGCGATCTCCTCGGCCGCCCTGTCGGTCTGCTCCAGAGCGAGCCCGCCGGCCATCTGGCCCGGGCCCGACTGGGTCACCGCGTCGGTCGCAACCCCGACCGTTCCCTCGGACGCCGACAAGAAGGTCTCACCGCTGTCGTAGAGGAGGTAGGAGCCGAGGTCCGTCGCCTGGAAGCGGAACCGCTCGGCCCCGGCCCGGTCGCCCGCGCTGGCGGCGAACGACTTGCCGGCCTTGACCACGTAGGCCCCGCTCGCCGCCCGGATGGCGTAACAGCCTCCGGCCATGGCATAGCGGTCCTCGGGGATCTCGGCGCGGGGGCCTCCGAGCCAGGTCCGGTCCACCCCGGTCCACGTCGTGCTCGTGGTGGGCGCCTCCTGGACGGTGCCGGCCGACGCGGCCTGAGCGGGCAGCAGGAGAGCGGCTGCCATGAGAGAGGACACGAAGACGGAGGTGCGTCGGGGCATGTTTGACCACTCCTGCCTGTCGGGGGGCGAGCAAGGCGAGTCTCAGGCGTTCATTTCGCCCCGGAGCCGCCGAGTCCTTTTCCCGCGCCGCCGGGCGCAAGTGCGGCGTCGTCTGGAACCCCGCGGTGTCCCTGGACGGTCGCGGCGCCGCCAGCAACCCCCGCGATCGTCTCGAGGCGCCCGCCGGCAACCCCCGCGATCGTCTCGAGGCGCCCGCCAGGAACCCCCGCGATCGTCTCGACGATCGCGGCGTCGCCTACAGGTCGCCCGTCAGGACGCCGCTGCCCGGGGAGAGGGCCTTGGCCGTCACCTTGTCGCCGGCGACCATCGTGAACGAGATCGCCGTGGGCTCCCCGCTCGCCGGGCTCGTGAGCTTCGTCTTGACCTTCCCGCGCTTGACGATCACGACCCAATCCCCGCGCCCGGCTGCACCCGTGACCGGCGTGGTCGCGGTGTCCTGGACCGTGAAGCTGCATTGGGGCTGGACGGGATTCACCGCGAGGCAGTAGTCGTTTGGCGCGCCCTGCGCGCCCACGGTGGTGGGCGCCAGCACCAGACCCGCCACCGCCAACCCGATCGGCAACCTGCGCATACGAGTCCTCCCTTCGGTTCATCCCCTATCCACAGTGTTCGAGGTCGCTCGGCGCGTTCCTTCCCGTCCCAGGCGCACCCCGCTCGTGGAACAAACGCCCTTCCCCATAGACGCGGCGGAGACGCGCGGCCATGCTGAGCGCGGCGGCGCCATAGACGGAGGTGTGCACGTGCAGGCTCAGGCCACGTCGTATCCGGTGACTGTAGACATCGATGCGCCGCTCGAGGTCGCGCGCTGGCGGCCGCTCGTCCACTGGCTGCTCGCCGTGCCGCATCTCTTTATCTCCTCCGCGCTCCAGATGCTGCGCGGGGTCCTGCAGTTCCTGAGCTTCTTCGCGATCGTGTTCACGAAGAAGATCCCGCGCTCGTTCTTCGAGTTGATCGTCATGACGATGCGCTACCAGTGGCGGGTGACGTCCTACTTCACGTTCATGCGGGAGTCCTATCCGCCCTTCGAGTTCGACCCCGCCGCCGAAGACCCGGGCACCGACGCAGCGAAGTTCTCCGTCGAGTATCCGGAGGAGCTGAATCGCTTCATGCCGTTCGTCAAGGTCTTCCTTGCGGTCCCCCACTTCGTGGTGTTCGCGGTCTACGCGGTCGGAGGGATGTTCGCCTGGCTCGCGGCGTTCTTCGCCGTGCTTTTCACCGGGCGCTTCCCGCCGGGGCTGCGCAACTACATGGTGGGCGTCAGCCGCTACGGGAACAGGATCTTCGCCTACGTCGGCTTGTTGCGCGACGAGTACCCGCCGTTCTCTCTGAGATAGAGGGCTACTTGGCGCGCTGGGGCCGGGATGCCGCGGCGCGACACGTGTAGGGCCCGCTCGCGCCCTCTCCCGAGGTGTCGTCGACCGTAGCTCGGTAGACGTCGCCCTTGCGCGGGACGCGGAACCGGAACGAGCCGTCGGCGGCCGTGACGCTCCCGGCGACGGCGCGCCACGTCCGTCCGCGCCGGCGCTCCAGGTCGACGTCCACACCCGCGCTGCACACGGTCGCGTCGCCCGCGTCGACCGCCCCGCGCGTTCCGTCCCTTTACCTGGAGCGCGACGGCGCGCGAGTACGCGACCGGACTGGGATCCGGGGTAGCCGAGGCAGCGGGCGTGGGCCGATCCGACGGAGAGGGATCGGGGTGCGGGGCCGGGTCGTCGTGGGGGCGGTCGGCGAAGGCGAGGGCATGGCCGCGGACGACGGCGGCCTCCAGGGTAGAGAAGCGCAGGTTCACCGCGCCGACGTCGTTGAACATGACCGTGCACGTCAGCGCTTGTCCGTCCTCCACGGCGGCGGGCGCGCCCTCGGCACAGTTGGCGTA
>DATBND010000245.1:0-8827 GCA_036554505.1 Actinomycetota bacterium
CGGAGCTCCCGCACGGAGTGCTGCGTCGGCTTCGTCTTGAGCTCCTCGGCCGGTCCCATGAACGGAACCAGCGTGACGTGGACGTAGCACGTGTCGTCGTGTCCGAGCTCGGTCTTCAGCTGGCGGATCGCCTCGAGGAACGGAAGCGACTCGATGTCGCCGACGGTCCCGCCGATCTCGGTGATCAGGACGTCGGCGCCGGTGTCCTCGCCGAGGCTTCGGATGCGCTCTTTGATGGCGTTGGTGATGTGTGGGATCACCTGCACGGTGTCGCCGAGGAAGTCGCCGCGGCGCTCCTTGGCGATGACGGACTGATAGATCGCGCCGGTGGTGATGTTCGAGGCCTTGAACAGGTTCTCGTCGATGAAACGCTCGTAGTGCCCGAGGTCGAGGTCGGTCTCTCCCCCGTCCTCGGTGACGAACACCTCTCCGTGCTGGAACGGGTTCATCGTGCCGGGGTCGACGTTGATGTACGGATCCAGCTTCTGCATCATGACGCGCAACCCGCGGGTCTTGAGAAGACGGCCGAGCGATGCTGCGGTGAGCCCCTTGCCGAGGCTAGAGACAACCCCACCCGTCACGAAAACGTGCTTCGCCACCAGACCTCCGATCCACTCCAAAGGCTACGAGCCCACGGCCACGGACGGCGCCGCGAGGCCCTCGAACAAGGTGACGACCCCCTACAGCGGCGCTCCATGGCAAAGCCCAGCACCGATCCGGGGGAAGTCATCACACGCTAGCACGGCGCTCCGGCAGTGGCGTTTATTTCGGAAGAGACGGACGCCGGCCCAGTCGATCGAGGGCGCGCAGCACGCCGACGCGCTCGATCGCGCGCGAGAACGAGTAGCGCTCCGACGCGAGGTTCAGGACGAGCAGCACGGCTATCGCGGCCACCCGACCGGGCTCGTCCAGCGCGGCAGCCAGCCCGAGCCCCGCCACCCCGCCGAGCGGGTTGGCGCCGGCGTCGCCGAGCATGCCGGTCGCCCGGAGGTCGAACCACAAGCACGCGACGAGCGCGCCACCCGGCGCGATAGCGGCAAATGCCCACGACGAGCTTCCGAGGAGCGCCATCGGTACCCCGGTGAGCAGCGCCACCTTGCCCGCGCGGCCGGGCGCCCTGTCGAGCAGGTTGAGGAGGTTCGCGAACAGCGCGATAACGAGGCCGATCTCGACGATCGCCCGGCCCTCCGCGACGATGGCGCCCGCGACGAGGCCCACGACCCCGCCTGCGATGAGCTTCACGAGCCCTCCGGTGATGCGGCCGGAGCGCGCCGCGGACAGATGCCCCGAGAAGCCGCGCGACTGCTCGTCGCCCTGGAGGTCGTCCCACCGTCCGGCGGCCCATAGCACGACGGTCACGAGAGCCACCGCTGCGATCATCCGCCCTGCGTCGACCCACGCGGCGACCGCGTCGACCACCGCGAGGGCCGCGAGCCCCGACACCGCGCCCGCGCACAACGCGTCGCCGAGCACGGCCGGGACCTCACGCCCCTCGAAGTTGACCCGCACGAAGCGCGCGCTGTGCCGCGCGATCCGGCCCCGCGCCACGAACCACGCAATCGTTCCACCGTGAACGGCGACGGTCGCCATCGCAACGACACGCGCTGCAGTCACGCAGCCTCCTGCTGTGCCGCCGACTCGATCGATAGATGGAGGATCAGCGCCAGCGGCACGAGGAACGACAGGATTACCGCAGGGATGACGATCCCCGAGTCGTTGACGGCGAACGCGAGCACCGCGAGGAAGAGCCCCCCGGCGAGGCCGGCGCGCGGCTTCGGGAACGTCGCGGCGAGCTCGCGCCAGCGGCCGCTCGGTCGCAGCAACAACCACGCGAGGACCCCCAGTGCGGGAGGCACGAAGAACGTCCAGATGCTCGACCGGAACACGCGCAGGTTCGCTTCGGCCTTGCGCTGGATCGTCTCGGCGAATGCTCCGAACCCTCGTGAGCGCATGTCCTCGAAGAGGCGGGCGAGATGGGTCTGACTGTCGTCGGGGCGCGACAGGTCGATGACGAGGAACACGGCGAGGCACGCGGCGACCCCGGCCGCAAACAGCAGCACCGCGCGCCACCCCGGACGGCGCCCCGACAGGAACACAAGTGTGACGCCCAGCCCCGGGACCAGCGCTATCACTCCCCCGACGTCACTGCCGAGCTGTGGCGCGCCGTCGAGCACTACGGCCCCCGCGAATACCAGGCCCGCGGCAACGAGGGCGCGCCGGCCCCCCCACCGGTGCACGATCAGCGTCCCCGTCAACAGCGCCGCGGCGGCCAGCACCGCGAACGCGATGTTGCCTATCCCGGCAAAGCGTCCCGCGACGATCGGCGAGTACCCGAAGACCGTCTCGATCTGGAGACGCGCGCCGAGGAAGAGATCGAACGCGAGCGTCACTACCGTTCCGGCTGCCACGACCAGCAGCCGGTCCAGCGGGTTGCGGAAGAGCACGGTCACGGCGGCGGCGATCGCGAGCGCTATCCCGGCCAGCGGGGTCACGTACCAGAACGGCCCGAGCCCGTGGCCGTCCAACGCCCCCGCAAGATAGGTGGCGACCGGAAAGGCGGCGACGCACAGAGCCGCCCCCTCGAGGAGCCCGACGACGGGGCCGCGCGACCGCTTGCGCCGGCGCGACGCCAGCAGCGCGATAGCGATCGCGTAGACGAGCACCTGGAAGATCACGTATCCGGTCGAGACCCTCGACTGCATCGAGTCGACGAACACGGCTTCGGCGTTCTCCTCGACGAGGCCCGCGATCGTCTCGGACTCCCCTGCCGGGCGCGCGGCCCACGGGCGTCCGTTCATCTCCGCGGGTCGCTCCACGTCGAGGAACTCAAGGATCGTCGGAGCGACGTCGGGCAGCGTGACGAAACCGGTTCGTCGCGTCGACGCGGACTCGAGCGTTTCGCCGGCGCGAAACCCGCCGCCGCGCGCGATCGCAATGCCGAGGTGGGCCTCGCCCTCCCACCACGGCGACGTCGGCGAGATCACCAACAGGAGGTCGTCCAGCGGGTCGAGCCGATCGGCGACGAAGCCGAGCAACGCGTCGGCGGCCGCGATCGCCTGGACGCGCTCGTCGCGCACCACCGAGGGATCGGACACCGCCGCCTCGTCCGCACGCGTCAGGTCACCGGGATCGACGACGACGACCGCACAGCGCTCGAGCGCGTCGTCTATCGCGGCCTCGATCGCCGTCGTGTTCGTCCGTATCTCGTACGGCGCGGTGGCGTCGGCGTCCAGCAGGAACTCGTCCGTCGCGGAGAGGTCCACGAGGCCGTCCGGATGCATCGCCGCGTACGGCGCCCACCGCCCGCGCCCGAACGGGGCCGGGGGAGGCGAGCCCTGATCCGAGTTTCCGATGGCCACGACCGTCGCGGTGCCCGCGAGGGCGTCGGCCATAGCTCCCGCGCGCGCGTCGTAGCCCTGCTCGGCGGCGACCTCCGCGATCTCGGCGACGCCCCCGGCGACGAGCCGAGCCACCAGGTCGCCCTCTGGGCTCCCTTCGAGGGCGTTCCCGTCCAGCTCGGCCTGTGGGCCACCCGACGTGCGACCGCCGTCGACGCGCGCGCCGGCCCCGATGGTGGCAAAGCCCGACGCATAGGAGGTCCGTGCGCTGTTGGTGCGCACCGACATCGATGCGATCGCGCCCGCGTGCGAGAGCTCCATCAACTCGGGCGGGCGATAGCGCTCGACGTCGGCCCACGTCATCCCCGGAAGCGTGAACACGACGACGGGACGGCACGTCTGGGGCTGAGCCGACGCGGGCGCAGAGATGGACGAGAGAGCGACCATGGCGAGCAGGCACGCGGCAACGAGGCGGCCTGAGGAGTCAGTCAAGGCGCGCGCTCGTCAGGTAGGCGGCTTCGAGGCGCGCCGCCATCGCGCTCGTGGAGAAGCGCGCGGCGAGCAAAGCGTTCGCCTTGCCCGCGTAGGCGTGCGCGAGGTCGGCGTCGGAAACGACCTCGTCGAGAGAGAGCGCGAGCGCGTCGGCGTCGCCGCCAGGGACGAGCCGGCCGCTCTCGCCGTCGGCGACGAGCTCCGGCATCCCGCCCACGCGCGTCGCGACGACGGGCGTGCCGAGCAGGATCGCTTCCTGAGCCGCGAGCGGGACGCCCTCCCATACGGACGACAGACAGAACGCGTCCGCCGCAGCGACGAAGTCGGCGACGTCGTCCCTCCAACCGAGAAGGCGCACGCGTCCCGGCGCGACCCCAGCGGCCAGAGATTCGAGCTCGGCGCGCAAGGGCCCTTCGCCGACGATGGCCAGGACGGGGTCGGTCCGGCACCGCGCGACGGCTGCGACCATGACGTGCAACGCCTTCTGGGCAGCAAGCCGCGCCGCCGTCACCACCAGAGGGGTCGCGGGGTCGAGCCCCAGCTCGGCGCGCACCTCATCCCGCCCCCGCCGGACCGCGGGCGCGTCCCCGATACCGAGATAGAGCACCTCGACCTTCTCGGCCTGCGACGGGACGCGAGCCCGCAGATGACGCGCTATCTCCTCGGACACGGCGAAGGTCTTGCCGGTGACGCGCACCGCCAGGCCCTCGGCGCGCCGGTACAGCGGCGCCTTCATCCGTCCGGCTATCTCCGGGCGCACGAGGTTGTGCACGGTCGACAGCACGGGCACGCGCAAGCGCCTGCCGGCGAGGCCCGCGTCGATCGACGCGCGCAATCCGTGCGCGTGCACGAGCTCGTAGCCGCCGTCTGCGACGATGCTGCGGAGCCGCGCGACCGCGGCGCGGTGCCCCACGATCGGGCCCGAAGGGATGTGCACCTCGATGGGCTGCTTCGGCATCGGGATGGGGAGGTCGCGCGGGCCGGCGATGTCGATCGCCAGGCCGGAGCGTCCGTCGAGCAGCTCGGTGACCTGCGCGACGTGACGCGCGATCCCGCCGGCCGACCGTCCGAGAACGAGCAGAACCCGGCGTTCAGTCATGCTCGCCTGGTCACCAGCGCCTTCACCTTCGCCATCTCGGGAGAGCGAAGCGCCGTCATGCCCGCGACGTAGACGGCCGCGCCCGCGGCCAGCGTGATGCCTATGTTCGCGATCAAGGCCGGCCGGCTCGACTCCGGCAGAAGAGCGCGGGCCGCGACCATCACCGCGCCTGCCACGGCGGCCCCCGCTAGTGCCGACCACAGCGCGCGGATGGTGCCGGCATCCCCGAGGCGGCCCAGCGTGTCGGCAAACGACCGGAACAGCACGGCGGCTCCGACCGCAAACCCGAGCGAGTGCCCGACGGCGAGGCCGGCTACCGACCACCTATCGGGCACCGCGAAGAAGAGAGCAGCCCCGATCGCGCTCGACGCGAGGACTGCGACGGCGTTCACGAGAGCCGGGGTGCGCGTGTTGCCGAGCGCGTAGAACGCGCGCGTCAGGATGAGGAACGCCGCGTATACCGGAAGGCCCACCAGGAACCCGCCCATGACCCGCGCCACGAGGGCCGCGCCGCGTTCGCTCATCACGCCGTAGTCGAGCGTGATGCGCGCGAGAGGCCCCGCGACGATCAGCATCGCGAGCGCAGTGGGTATTAGCACGAAGGCCATCATCCGCAATCCCTCGTCCAGGCGTGTGCGAAGGCCGGAGTGCTCTCCCAGCGCCGCGTGCTCCGACATCGCGGTGAACAGCACGCTGAAGATCGGTACGGCGAACAACGCGTACGGCAGGTAGAAGAACGTATAGGCCCACTGATAGGCCGCCACCCCTCCC
Organism: Actinomycetota bacterium; assembly: GCA_036554505.1. Taxonomy (GTDB): domain Bacteria; phylum Actinomycetota; class CADDZG01; order CADDZG01; family WHSQ01; genus DATBND01. The sequence goes on from DATBND010000245.1 coordinate 5,701, forward strand.
TGCACGCGGTTGGCGAGCACGAGCACCACGATCAATCCGGCCTGGTACCCCCCCGCATACGACAGCGCCCACACGCCGAGCCGTGCGCCGCGCCGGACCGCGGGATGAGATGGCTGGAACCGGAACCGCATCCGCCAGCCGAGCTTTCGGAGCTGGGGCACGAGGCACGCCGTCATCGCGACCACGCCCACCGTCGTGCCCGCCCCCAGCACCCACGTCTGGCCGGTCGTGATCGCGCCCACCGCGGCAGGATCGTCCCCCCGCATCGCCGCATAGGTGACGTAGACGGCGATCACGACGACGTTGTTGAAGATCGGCGCGATCGCCGGCATTGCGAATCTCCTGTGCGCTTGTAGCGCGCCCGTCATGATCATCCCGGCTCCGTAGAAGACGATCTGTGGCGCGAACAGCCGCAGGAACGTGCTTCCCAGCGCGATCTCGTCACGGCGCAGTCCTTCGTCGCCGACTCCGATGGTCAACACGCGCATGACGAGAGGCGCGGCGAACGCAACCAACAGCCCGAGCCCGATCAATCCGACGAGCGCCACCGACGCGAGCGCGTTCGCGGCGTCCCACCCCTCCTCTCTCTCGCCGCGCACGAGGTACTCGACGAAGGTCGGCACGAACACCGAAGTCAGCACGCCCGCTGCGACGAGCTCGAAGACGACGTTCGGGGCGGTGTTGGCGGTCTGATACGTGTTGGCGAGAAACGTCGTGCCCATGGCCGCGGCGACCGCCACGACGCGCACGAACCCCGTTACGCGTGAGATCGCGGTCGCGATCGTGATGGCGGCGGCCCCCCGCGCTAGCGAGGACGCGTTCGTGCGTTCTTCCGATGCCGCCATTCGGTCAGCCGGAGGGCGGGGTCGGGAGCAGGGATGTGGCGCCCGGCCCGATCCCGTAGTCGCCGACCTCGCCGCGCCCGGCGGCCGCGAGCCCGAGCACGGTGGCAATGCGTCCTTCGATCGTGTCCGCCTGATCGGATGTCGCGACTTCGTCGGTCGCGGCCTCGTCCTCTCGGACGCCGGTAGCGAGCCCCCACACGCTCGCGCGCGGCTCCGCGACGATCACTCCACTGCCCCGGTGGGCGATCACCCGCGCCAGCTCGGCGACGAAAGCAGCAACCTCGTAGGGCGCCGGCTCACCCGAGCCCCCGGCGATGACGAAGCTCGTGCCGGGGGGGACCGGGTCGTCACCCTCGAGCTGGTCGACGGACAAGAATCCGGCGCGATCGAGCTCCTCGAACAACGCGTCGACGTCCTGCGCCGCGCTCGCCACGCCGCGCGGCTCCCCTCCGGCGAACGAGCCCGCTGCGGCAACCGCTATGCCGATGTCCTGGGCGGCCTCGCGCCGGACCTCACGAGGACGGTCGTCCGTCGAGTCGACGATCAACGCGAGCTGGTCCAGGTCGGTCTGTTGCTCTAGCGCGAGCTTGTCGCGCAACAACACGCGCGACACGGACACACCGCCGGCTTGCTCGACCGTGCCGAGGAGGTCCTCGACCACCGCCGAGTCCGTCCCCTCCAGCTCGAAGACCACGACGCGCTCGTCCGACAGGCTGCCTCCGACGAGCATGGGCTCGACCGCGCGGACGAAGTCGCCGGCGAGCGCGAGCTCGCTGCGGAGATCCTCGTTCGTGTCCTTGTAGGTGTTGTTCTTTTCTTGAAGACTGCCGAGCCGCCGCTCGAGGTCGTCGAGGAGCGGGCCGCCGAGGAAACCCGAGCCGGCGAAGATCCCGATGCCGAGCGCGAGCAGCACCGCGATGATCGAGATCAAGTGGTAGCGGAAGTCGATCACGAGAAGATCGCCTGCCGCAGGTCGAACCACCAGTTCTGGATCTGCAGCCACATGGCCTTCATCTCGAGCCTCATGATGTCGGACGACGCTATGACGGCCACCATCACGAGGATCGCGGCAGCCGCCAGCAGCATCAGGTCGCTGCGACGCACCCTCCCTCGATAGAGCCGGCTGACGCCCTTCGCGTCTACGAGCACGGGCCCGACGCGGAGCCGCACGAGGAACGTCGACGCCATCCCCTTCCGCCCCTTGTCGAGGAACTCGACGAGGTTCGCGTGCGTCCCGACCGCGACGATCAGCTCGGCTCCGTGCTCGTATGCGAGCAGCATCGCGATGTCCTCGGACGTGCCGGTCGCCTCGAACACCGTGGCCTCGAGACCGAGAGCGTCGAGGCGTTCCATTCCGGGCGCCTCTCCTCCGGCGTATGCATGCACGACGAGCTCGGCCCCCGACAGCAGGGCCTCGGTGGTGACCGAGTCCATGTCGCCGATGATCAGGTCCGGCTTGATGCCGGACTCCACGAGCGCGTCGGCTCCCCCGTCGACGCCGACGAAGACCGGCCGGACCTCGCGTATGTAGGCGCGCAACGCCGCAAGGTCCTCTTTGTAGTCGTAGCCGCGCACCACGATGAGCACGTGGCGCCCGTGCATGTCGGTCCCGATCTCCGGCAGCCGCGTTGCCTCGAGGAGGACGTCCCGCTCGTCCTTGATGTAACCGATCGTGTTCTCGGCAAAGCGCTCGATTTCGGTGGCTATCGACTTCTTGGACGCGTCGAGCGCGTGCTCGACGCCGGCGAGATCGAGCACGCGGCCCCGCCCGATCTGGATGCGCCCGTCCCCGTTCGCCTGGAAGACCGCACCGTCTTCGATCGAGACCCGCGTGCCCTCGGGGACGGTCATTACGCGTGCGCCCACGTCGTCGACCACGACCACGCCCGCCGAGCACAGCAACAGGGGGCCGAGATTCGGGTAACGGCCGGTCGAGGAGCGAGACGCGTTCACGACCGCTTTGACGCGGCGGCGCACGAGCCCCTCGGCCGAGACGCGGTCGATGTCCTCGTGGTCGATCACCGCGATCTCTCCGGGCTGGACGCGGCCGAGCAGGTTCTTCGTCCTTCTGTCGACGCGCGCGATGCCCGACACGCCGTCGGTGGCCGGCGCCGATCGCCGACGAAGACGTCTCACGGACGCGCGCCCGATCTCTCCGCCGATCGGATGCGCGCGGCGTCGTCGAGGAGCTCCTCGGCGTGGCCGCGCGCGCGATCGCTCCCCGGCATGCCCGCCAGCATCCGCGACAGCTCCGCGACGCGCTCGGCCCCCTCGACGCGGGC
>DATBND010000247.1:0-25885 GCA_036554505.1 Actinomycetota bacterium
ATCCTCGTGACGGCGTGGTACAGCGCGGGCGTCATGGTCGTCGACTACACCGACCCGAGCGCGCCCGAGGAGTTCGCTCACTACGTTCCCGCCGGCACTAACACGTGGGACGCCGGGTGGCACAAGGGCCACGTCTACGTCGGCGACTCGGGGCGCGGCTTGGACGTCTACAAGATCGACGGCATCCCGAAATAGCCGGGCTATTCGCAGCCCACCCCGTCGTTGTCGGAGTCAAGGTCGTAGGGATCGGAGCCGGTGACGCTGACCTGGCCGGTGTAGCGGGGGCCGTCGCCGCTGCCGCCGGAGCAGTCGTAGTCGGATGCGGGGTGCAAGCACGGCTTGTAGCCCGCGGTGCAGTGGCGCTTCCCGTTCTTCTTCTTGTGAGCGGCCGCGTCCTGGGTGACTCCAGGAAGAGCGCCCAAGACCGCGACCAAGGTGAGCGCGACGGCAAGCTTCTTGCGAAACATGATTCCCCCTCCGTCCGTAGCCAGTGCCTCCGCTCACCCTAGAGTGCCGACAGGACCGAGGGGAATACCGCGATATGCGTAGATGGGAAGCTGGTGGCGCGGGCGGCGAGAGAGCCGCGCGCATGAACCTCTACGGCTAGCGGCGTCCCGACCGCGAGCGGTTCCGCCGGGAGCGGCCCCGGTTGGTCTTGGGTCGCGGCCGTGGCGGGGCGTTCATCTTCATGCCCTCGGCCTCGAACTCCCGGCCGAGGTCGAGCTTGTGCGCCATGACGCTCACGTCGTGGCGTTGCGTGGAGTCGACGAACGTGACCCCGGTTCCCGAGCGGCCGGCCCGCGCCGTACGTCCGACGCGATGCACGTAGTCCGTGTGGTCGTAAGGCGGATCGAAGTTGACGACGTGGGTGATGTCGTCGAGGTCGAGGCCGCGCGCCGCGACGTCGGTCGCAATCAACACGTCGACGTGACCGCGCTCGAAGCTGGTCAAGGCGCGTTGGCGCTGGTTCTGATTCTTGTCGCCGTGCAAGGCAAGGGCGTCGATGCCCCTCCTGCCGAGCTTCTTCTTCAGGCGGTCGGCTCCGTGCTTGGTGCGCACGAAGACCAACGCGAGGTCGCGCTCCTCGGAGAGGAGATCGACCAGCCGGTCGACCCTGTCCTCTTGCTCGACGGGCACGAAACGGTGGTGTGCAGCCGCGATCGTCGGTCGGTCCTCGACGACCTCGTGACGAGCCGGATCGTTCGTGTAGTCGCGGGCGAGCTTGCCCACGCGGCCGTCGAGCGTCGCCGAGAAGAACATCGTCTGACGCTTTCTCGGGAGGAGCGCCACGATCTTGTCGACCTGCGGCTGGAAACCCATGTCGAGCATCCGGTCCGCCTCGTCCAACACGAGGATCGAGATGTTGCCGAGGGACACCAGGCGACGATCGAGGAGGTCCTGCAGCCGGCCCGGCGTCGCGACGAGCACGTGGGCCTTCCTCGCACGCTGCACCTGCTTGGGGATGCCGACCCCGCCGTAGACCGTGGCGACGCGGAGGTTACGAGCGGACGCGATATCGGTGAGCTCGTCGCCCACCTGAACTGCGAGCTCACGCGTAGGCACCAGGACGAGCGCGGCCGGACGGGGCATCGACGCGTCCAGCTTTTCGACGACGGGGATGCCGAACGCGAGCGTCTTGCCCGATCCCGTCTTGGACTTCGCGAGGACGTCACGCCCCGCGAGCGCGTCGCGAAGGACGCGGCTCTGGATCTCGAAAGGGGCATTTATGCCCCGGCGCGCAAGAGCGCGCACTATGGGCGCGGACGCGCCCAGCTCAGTGAAAGTGCTCAATTCATCGACTCCTTCTGCACGGTAGTGCCGCTACCGATCGACGGGAGACTCGACCATCCCGTCTGTCCCGAAGGAGGAAAACCGGAGAACCGACTCTCTCGGGCGACGTTGCGCCGCCCGGGGGTGCTTCTGGGCCTTACAACCGGCAGGCTATTCCTTTATTCCCGGCACCCGTCGCTGGAGCTGAAAAGTGGTCTCTTCAGGCGGTGAAATCGTCAAAGACGGTCCCGCGCCGACACCGAATCCCGGCACCGGGCGTCTAGGGGACATGGATCGAAATGCGGAGAACGCCATCTCGGGCCCCCGGGCCGGCCGCAAAGCACGGCTCGAGGAGCTCTACGCCGTACAGATCGCGCCGCTGCAGCGGCTCGCGTTCCTGTTGACGGGCGACCATCACCTCGCCGAGGACATCGCGCAGCAAGCCTTCGTCAAGTTCTACCGCCGGTTCTTCCACCTGCGGGAGCCGGGCGCCGCGCCTGCGTATCTCCGTCGGACGGTAGTGAACCTCGCGCGCTCGCACCACCGGCGCGAGCACCGCGAGCGAGCGCACCTGCAACGGCACGAGCACGCTGCCTCCGTCGCGTTGCCGCCGAACGTCGAGGATCACGACCTCATCATCCAGACCGTTGCGAACCTCCCGTACCGGCAGCGCGCTGCAATCGTGCTCCGGTTCTACGAAGACCTGAGCGAGCACCAGGCCGCCCAGGTGTTGAACTGCTCCCCCGCCGCCATGAAGTCGTTGACCGCACGCGCCATCGCCTCCTTGCGAGGGATGGACATCCAAGGAGGATCCGATGACGACTGACGACGCCATTCGCCGCGCACTGCATCGCCACGCCGCAACGCACGTGGTCAACCCGACGCTGCCTCCTTCGACGATCGCAAGGGCGCGCATCGCACGCGTCGTAATGGTCGCGGGGCTGTGCGCCGTCGTAGGAGCGGTCGGCTTCGCCGGCCTGAGCCTCGCCGATCTAGGCTCCGGTGGGAGTCGGACGTCGCCGGCCGCGGCTCCCTCCGAGGAGGCGGACCGCGCCACGGAGACGGCCGGAGGTGCTCCCCTCCTCCTCGTCACTGCCGACGGATGGCGCATGACGTACGCCGATCAGTTCGGCACCAACGGCGACGTGATGTTCAGCAACGGAGCGCACGGGCTGGAGCTGACCTGGCGAGCGGCCGACACGCACGACACGTATCTAAAGGACCGCGAGCGCGAAGCGGGCGACGCGTGGGACGTGACCATCGCGGGGCAGCCGGCCCGGCTCATCAGGTACGAGGGGACGACCGACTTCACGGCTCTGTGGCTCGACGGGGACAAGTCCTTGGAGCTGAGAGGCGTGTACGCGGACGTCGACGCGTACAAGGCGGTCGCGGCCACACTCGAGTTCGTGGACGAGGACGAGTGGCTCGCTGCGCTTCCGGACGACGTCGTCGATCCGGCCGAGCGGCCCGCAGTGGTCGAGTCGATGCTCACCGACGTACCCGTTCATCGGAAGGTCGACGTAGAGAAGCTGAAGACCGGCTCGGAGATCAAGGATCGCTATCAACTGGGCGCCGAGGTCTCCGGAGCCGTGGCGTGCGCGTGGATCGACCAGTGGCTCGACGCGAACGAGAGCGGCGACGACCGGGCCGCGCGGGAGGCTGTCGACGCGATGGCGACGTCACGACACTGGGCGGTCCTCGAGGAGATGAAGCCTCAGGGTGGGTGGACCGAGGTTCTCTGGGACTACGCCGACTCGATGGCCGGCGACGGGACCGTCACCGGCGGCTCGAAGATCCTTCTTGCGGACGACTACGGGAGCGGGCTCGGCTGCAAAGTGGACAAATGAGCGCTCGTCTCCGAGCCCCTCGCCGGGTAAAGGTCGTCAGCGAGACAAGGGGCAGAACAGGCCGAAGCGCGTCTTGCGGTCGCCCTCCCAGGCTCGCTCGTACGTGATGCGCGCCTGGCGGAACACGTTCTTCTCGATGTCCCTGCACCGCTTTCGATACCTGAGCACCAGCGTGCCGGAGCGTTTGTGGAACTGGCCACGGGCGCAGTCGGGCTCGCAGTCGTTGAAGTGGAAGACGCCGGTGCCCTCGGCGCGGCGCACGCCCCATGCGTCCCAGTGGAGATGGTTCACGTAGTAGTTGCCGTCGCCGCACGCAAACAGGATCTTCGCCGGCTCCTGCTTGACGCTGTAGCAGTCGTGCGTGACATACGTCGGCTCGGCGGCGTGGGCCGGGACGAGGACGAGAGTCACGATCGCCGCCAGCGCAATCACGGAGCCGCGGGAAACCATCCCGATGATCGTACGTCTCGGAACAAACGGTGCATAGGGAGTGACGGCGACGCGACCCGGCCGTGTCATGTGGTGTTATTGGGCGATGCCCACGCGACCCGAGCCGTTCAGCGAGCTAGACGTAGATCCGAAACGCATCCGCGCGCTCATCGACGACGCCGGCGAGCTCGTCCAGGAGTTCCTCGAGCGCCTGCCGTCGCTGCCGGTGGATCGTCGGCGGACGATCGACGAGGTGCGCGGAGTCGTTGCCAAGCCCATCCCGGAAGAGCCGGTCGGCGACGACGAGCTCCTCGGCTACCTCCGTGACATCGTCTTCGACGCGTCGATGTACCCCGGCCACCCCGGTTTCCTCGCGTACGTCGTCGGGGCCGGAACGGCCCACGGCGCAGTCGCCGACCTCGTCGCCGGCGCGATCAACCAGAACGTCGGCGGCTGGCGGCTGAGCCCCGGCGCAACGGAGCTCGAGCTGTACCTCACGCACTGGTTCGCCCGTCGGTTCGGCCTGCCGGAAGGAGCGGGAGGCCTCGTCCTGTCGGGCGGATCGATGGCCAACTTCGTCGGATTGAAGGTCGCGCGCGACCGCGTCCTCGGCCTCGCCGCGCGCGAAGACGGCGTCGGCAACGCCAGGCTCACGTCGTACACGAGCAGCGAGGTCCACTTCGCCACGACGCGCGCGGCCGACATGCTCGGGCTCGGCTCCGCATCGGTGCGTCAGATCGCGATCGACGAGCGTTTCAAGATCGACGTCGCCGCGCTCGCCGCCCGCATCGACCGTGACCGCGCCGAGGGCTTCACTCCCTTCGCCGTCATCGCGAGCGCGGGGACCGTCGGGACCGGTGCCGTCGATCCGCTCACGCCGATAGCCGACTTGTGCCGCGAGCAAGGACTGTGGCTGCACGTCGACGCCGCCTACGGAGGGCCGGCGATCCTCAGCGACGAGCTCCGCCCTTTGCTCGCAGGGATCGAGCATGCCGACTCCATCGCGTTCGACCCGCACAAGTGGATGTACACGCCGCAGTCCGGCGGCATCGTGCTCGTGCGCGACCTGCAATGGCTGTCCGACTCGTTCGCCGCGCACGCGACCTACGTGCACGAGGACAAGGAGCTGACGGGCCGCGGCATCGACTTCGGCATGAGGGGCCCCCAGCTGTCACGCAGCTTCTGGGCTCTCAAGATCATGGTGTCGTTGCTCGCCTACGGCACCCGCGCGTACGGCGAGCGCATCGCTCACGACGTCGCGCTGACGCGCTATCTCGCGGAGCTCGTGGAGGAGCACGACGACCTCGAGCTCATGGCGCCGGTCGAGCTGTCGATCTGCTGCTTCCGCTACGCGCCCGGCGATCTACCGGACACGCCCGAGGCAAACGAGTACCTCGACAGGCTCAACGAACGGGTCATGGCGGAGGTGCAGCTAGACGGGCGCGTCTTCTTCTCGAACGCCGTGCTGGGCGAGCGCTTCGTGCTGAGGACGTGCATCGTGAACTTCCGCACGGAGGCCGAGCATCTCGACCGCGTCGTCGAGGTCGCCAACGAGCTGGGATCGAAGCTCGACTCCGAGCTGCGCCCGGAGGCGCTCAGGGCCTAGTCGCCCGACGAGCTCGGCGCCCCCTTCTTCGTCGGAGAGGGACCGACCGGTGACGACGTGGGCCGCGGCACGTCCATCTCCGTCCGCGCCATCGGCGGCGCGTCCGGGAGCGCGTCCTTCAATCCCGTCGTCGCCACCGAGAAGCCGTCGAACTCCGCCCGGCCGGGGTGCTCCAGGCGCTCGTCCGCGTGCGACCACTCGGCCCCCTCGTGGAACAGATACGTCAACGTGTAACCGTCACTGAGCAACCAGCTCGGCTCGCCGTCGGGCTCCGTCTGCGTCCACGTCTGCGGATCGCCGAGCGACGGCGGCACGAGCGTTCCGACCGCGACCAGAGCGATCGGCTCGCCGATGCCCGTCTCTGTGAGCTCGAGCAGAGGCACGAACGGACGACCCACCGACGCCATGTCGATGTAGCCGAACTCGTAGATGAGCTCGGCTTGTGGAAGGCGGCAACACTCCCGCACGGCGAACACCCGCGCACCGGACCCGATCGTCGCGATCGGATAGTTCGCGCCGGGACGTCCGTTGCTCGGCTGGATGCGCTCCGGTGCCGACGGCGTTCCGTCGCGCCCAATGGTTATCCGGTAAGGCATGCGATCGAACTCGTCGCCGGCAACGAAGTACAGGGCGCGGTCGCCCTCGGCCCACGACAGGTACGACGGGTTCGCGCCCGTGCCGACGAACGTGCTCCTCCGACCTCGCACGAAGTTGATGCCGTACACCCCGTGGCCCCGCGACACGTAGGCGAACGCGTCATCCGAATGACCATAGGTCGGCCAACCACCGTGACCGAGGAAACGCTCTTCGCCGTTGGAGAGATCGAGGAAGTACACCCCACCGGAGATCCCCTGGTCGCGCTGGAACGCGATCGTCGTCCCGTCCGGTGAGATCGAGGGACGCCTGTCCTTCTCCTCTGAGACGACGAGGTTGACGTCGTCTCCGTCGACCTGCTCGGCCCACAGATCGCCATCAGAGGAATATGCGTACGCGAGCCGGTCGTCCTCAAGTGGGTGCCGCAGCTCGAGCGGAGCGTCGTTCATCGAAATCCTGAAGATCTTCCCGCCCGCTCCGAGGACCCAGCCCGAGTGCGCGAGGTGCTCGACGCCGAGGAGCGGCTGCTCGATCGTTATCGACCCGAGTCGATGCGCCGTGACGGAGTTGTACACCTCTACTCGATGCTCGCCGATCACCCACAGCAACCCATCGCCTACCGCGATATCGATCGCGTCGAAATCGATCGTGCGGACGGTTCCCGTCTCCGAGTCGATGCGCAGCACGCGGTCGGCGTCCAAGAGCCACACCCCGTTGCCGTCGGCGACAGCCTTACGGATGTGTTGCTCGTCCGGCACGCGTTGATCCCACGTGACGTCGCCTTCCGAGGACAGCCGAACGGCGCGTCCGTCGAGGGTGACGCCCCAGACCGTGTGCGCGTCGCCGCCTATCGCAGAGAGGTTCGTCAACGAGCTCGCCGCCGTCGCCGGGGGATAACCGCGGACGGACGTGGCATCCAATGCGATCACCGGCCTGTCGACGCCGGCCGACACCCAGACCTTCTCGGCGGCTGCATGGAGCCGCAGGCTCCGCCGGCGAATGTCGTTGTCGCCCACGGGGATGACGGTGAACCTACGCAGGTCGTCGGGAGCGCCCGTGAGCGGAGTAGTGGTCACGAATCCCTTGCGATGTCCCACCGTCCACGCGCGCTCGTCCGCTACCGCCAACTGGGAGGAGTCGGGATCCGTCGCGAGGACACGGCCTAGCTCGTTAGTGCCGGGCTTGACCTCGTAAACGATTCCCTTCTCCGCATTCAGCGACCAGAGGCTGCCTTCGCCGACCGCAAGCTCGGTGAGCCCGTCGTCATCGACCGAGAGCACCGTCTCTATCCGAAGCGTCTCGAGCGCCAGGGCGGGCTCGAGCCAGCCGGTTCGCGTCACCACGAGCGTCGTGAAGAGCGCAACCGCCACGACGATCGTCACGGAGATCGACTTTCGCTTCATGCGAATACAGACTCCCGGCCCCCGGCAGGCGTTCCATCGACATGGAGCGAGAGCGGCCAGCCCAGCGGCAGATCCAGAACGATCTCCTCGAGCCGGCGCCGGATGGACGCATATGCGCCCGGCAGAGCTGAAGAGCTAGCTACTCGACGTCCCAGTAGACGAACTCGGGCGGCACGTCGGCCCCCTCGTCGCTCAGAAAGCTGACCTGTCCGAGCTCGATCCCCTCGGGGACGAGGAACAACGTGCAGCTCTCGTAGGTCTGGCCGGGCTTGAGCTTGCCGTCGGTCACGTTCTCGCACGGCGGGAAGCCCTTGTTCCCATAGTCGAAGATCAGCGTGCTTCCGATCAGGTTGCCGTCCGAGTCCTCGAGGCTGACGTCCAGGTTGCGCGTGATCGTCCCGTCGCCGGTGTTCTCGTAGCGCGCGTCGACGTAATAGGGCGTGGTGTCGCGGTCCTCCTCGTCGACCTCGAAGCCGGCGTCGGTGAGCTCGTCGTGCGTCCCCTCTCGAACGTCCAGCACGGTGACCTCGAGGGTCGTGTCGACGCCGCGGGCGCCGACCGCGTCCCGCTCGTTCCAACCGACGGCTACTCCTTCGCCCAGCGCGTGAACCTCGTCCTCCGGTGCTCCTCCTGCGCCGCTGCCACCGCCGTCGTCTCCACCGCACGCGACGAACAGGACCAACAACACGACCGCGCAGGTCGTCCGTACGATCCAAGCCATCCGAGTCCGAGCCACGCGCCCTCCTTGTCCGGCATCCGCAGCCCGAACGCTACCGAAGGTCGCGCTCGGGTGCCTAACCAGCGTGACCGACGACGTCGGACGAGAGCCGGTGCTCGAGCTCGGCGTCGGACGTAAACACAGCCTGGGCGTGGAGGGCTCGAGCCATCGCCATCTCGTCGTCGGTCAGCTCGAACCCGTACTCGGGCAGCGCTCCCTCCAAGCCGCGACGGCCTTCCACCCCGAGCACCGCTCCCGCGTCATACTCCACGGATGCCGTCGCGAGAGACCGACGTACGCGCGCTCGTACCCGACGAGTACCGAAGGTCGATCCGTCGCAGAGCCCAGCCGCGCTGGATCGAGCCGATGCTCGCGACGCTCACCGAGTCCTACTTCTCCGATCCGCAGTGGGTGTTCGAGCCCAAGCTCGACGGCGTGCGCTGCATCGCCTACAAGAAGGACAACGAGGTGCGTCTGATGTCGCGCAACCAGCTGTCGTTGAACGATCGCTATCCGGAGGTCGTCGAAGCGGTGTCGAAGCTAAAGCTCGACGATGTCGTGCTGGACGGCGAGGTGGCGGTCGTCTCGCACGGAATCGCTCGCTTCCAGTCGCTGCAGCGACACCTGCTAGAGGGCGGAGGGGCGCTCGTGTATTTCGTGTTCGACGCTCCGCACGTCGCGGGGTACGACGTGACGAAACTCCCGGCCACGGCGCGCAAGGCGTTGCTCAAGAAGGTCGTCAAGCCGACCAAGACGATCGAGCTCGTGGACTATCGCGTCGAGCACGGCGAGGCGTTCCTCGAAGAGGCGTGTGCTCAGAATTGGGAGGGGCTCATCGCCAAGCGCGCCGCGGCCCCCTACGTCGGCGGCCGCTCCAAGGAGTGGCTCAAGTTCAAGTGCTCGAAGGAGCAAGAGCTCGTCGTCGGCGGTTACACCGATCCGCAGGGAGCGCGGGTCGGCTTCGGAGCGTTGCTCGTCGGCTATTACGACGACGGTGAGCTTCACTACGGCGGAAAGGTCGGGACCGGCTACAACACGCCCCTGTTGCTCGAGCTCGCGCGCAAGCTGCAGAAGCTCGAGCGCACCGAGAGCCCATTCGAGGGCAAGCCGCCGATGCGCAAGGGCGTCCACTGGGTCGAGCCCACGCTCGTCGCCCAGGTCGGATTCGCCGAGTGGACGCGCGACGGCCGCTTGCGGCACCCCCGCTTCCTCGGCCTGCGCGACGACAAGAACGCGGCAGACGTCGTTCGAGAGACCTCCTGACGACGCGGCTCAGCCGCGCGCTGCATAGCCGTAGCGATGCATGAACGGATATGCGACGACCGTGGTGATGGCGCGCTCGAGACGGCTCTGCGCGACCCTCCACTCGGACCGGTCCTCCAACACCAGCGTGCCGGTCGCGAACCGCGACGGGTTGCCCGCGATCGAGTGGTTGATCCCCAGCGTCACCGTGCGCTCGTCCACGAACGGCGACCGGCCGGACCGCTCGCGGAGCAGCGCCCGCGCATCCTCGACCGTCGTCCGCGGCGCGGCCACGAAATCCTCGTAGCGGATCCTCAGCGAGCGCCCGGCCCCCGCGCGCCGCAACACGGCCTCGGAGCCGAGGTTCAGCAGGTCCCACCGGATCGTCGCGTCGAGCGCGGTCCGGCGCCGGACCTCACCGTCACCGCGCGCCGAGTCGTATTTGCGGCTGCGCCACGAATAGGCGGACGCGTGCGGCTCACGCACGAGGTGGAGGTAGTACGCGTCGAAGTCGGGCAGCGTCCCGAGAAACGCGGCGTAGGACGGCCGCTTGGAGGTATCGACGATCACTCGTGCGCCGGTCACCGCGCCGAGCGCGTCGTACAGCCGGCGCATCACAGACGCATAGCCTTCCAACGCGCGCCACGTCCGTCCGGCTCGGTGGCGGAGCAGCCTGAGCGTGTTGTGCTCCTTGACGATCTCGTGCTGCCAGCGCACGACCTGGTCGACGTCGACGTCGTCGACCTGAGCCAGCACCTCGGACCACACCGGGCACTCGAACACGAGGGAGCCGCACCCGCACACCGAGTTACGAACCACAACCGGGTCCCACAGGAAGCGGATCTCGCCGCCGCAAAAGAACCCGTCGAGCTCGCCGAGCACGATGCCGAAGATCGTGCTCCCGCTGCGGCCCCGGCCGAGCACGTAGAGGACCTTCATCGACGAATCGTAGCCATGGGCCCGGGATAAACAACGGGCTTCGAGGAACATCCACGGTCTGGGCGGCGTCCCAGAGTCATGAGACGCGCGGCCGTCCTCCTCCTCGCTCTGGCGCTGTCCGCGTGCGGCGACGCCGGCTCCACCGCGCCGGAGACGTCGCCCCCAGGCAACCGCGCGACGGATGGGACGTGGACCATGTTGCCCACGGCGCCGTTGGGCCCCCGACGTGGCGCGCATGCTGTCGCGGCCGGAGGAAAGCTGCTGCTATTCGGAGGCACCCCCGCAGAACCATGTCCCGTGGGCGCGGATTGCGGGACGCCGCCCGTGGCCCCCTTCTCGGACGGGGCGGCGTTCGATCCCCGCACCCGATCGTGGACCGAGCTCGCGCCGTCGCCCGTGCCGATCGGGTACGCGCGCTCGGCGGTCGTCGGAGACGTCGTGTATCTCCTCGTCGCGCCGTTCGGGTCGTCGCATCGGTCGGCGCGCGACGCCTTCCTCGCGTACGAGATGACTCGTGACGAGTGGACGGAGCTCGAGCTCCCTCCCGACCCTCGATATCGCCAGCTCGTCGCGGACGATCGCGCCGTCGTCGCGTACCAACACAGCCAGGAGACCGGCGTCGAGAAAGACTTCGTCTACGACCCGCGCACGTCCTCGTGGTCCGAGCTCGCGCCCGATCCGTTGCAACCCTCGTACGACCGCTGGATGGTGGCGACGAGCGAGGGCCCCGTCCTGACGGCGATAGACATCGTGCCCGATCCGGGCGCGACGGAGCCCTCGCTCTATCGGGCGGCCGTCTTCGACGACGACGGGAAGTGGCGACGGCTTCCGGACTCCGAGGTCATGGGTTACAACCCCGAATGGTTCTGGACCGCGGGGCGCGTGGTCAATCCGTCGATCGAGAGCGGCGACGGCGGGGAGACCAACAACTGGGGCCGCACCTATTACGCGGGGGGGATCCTCGATCCGCGGCGCGGGCAATGGTCGACACTTCCCGACACACCGACGACACGGGGGGACTTCACGGGCATCTACGCCGGAGGGCCCCGCTATGCGACGGCCGGCGGTGGGTGGGCCTTCGACGGCGAGACGTCGCGCTGGCTCGAACTGTCCCGACCGACCGGAGCGCCGGAGTCGGAGGCCGCCGCTACCTGGGTTGGAGACGAGCTCTTCGTGTGGGGCGGGGTGCGCTACGAGGGCAGCGACGGAATCCTGCTCGACGACGGCTGGAGTTGGGCTCCACACGACTGAGCGGCGAACGTCACCCTGAGAGACCACGGGGTTCCCCCTGATGCGCGGCCTTCCACGATGGTGCAACCTGGACCCTCGAGAGGAGGTCTAACCCTGCGTGCTCGAAACCGAGGAGCGCACCGAACGAGTCGATCGGCCGCCCGCGCCGCGACGGCCACGCGTCTCGGCGCGCGTGCGGCGCCGGCGCGCCGCGGCCGGGGTCGTGATCGTCGCGCTCGTTACCGGCGGAGCCTTGCTGATGAGGGGCGGGGACGATCCGGTGCCTCGCACACCTCGTCAGACCCCGGGCACGACCCAATGGGCGCGCGCCCACTACGGCAACCCCGACGCCAAGGGATACCGGAAGCGCAACATCGTGCAGATCGAGTTCCTCGGCACGACGATGTTCGTCAACGAGAAGGTCGTCCCCCACATCTACCGCCTCGAGCGCATCTTCGAAGCACGCGCGCCTGAGTACGCGGCCGCGGTCGCGACCGGGACGCCCGACGACTGGAGCTACGGAAACCGCGCCGTTCGGGGCGGATCGAGCAAGTCCAATCACGCATTCGGCATAGCCATCGACGTGAACGCGCTCTCGAACGTGCTCGGGACGACCGGCGACATGCCGATGGAGGTCATCGAGCAGTGGGAGGTCGAGGGCGGCGGATGGGGCGGGCGCTGGAGCCGCCCCGACCCCATGCACTTCGAGAGCCATCTGACGCCGGCGCAGATCAACGAGCGCTACAACGCGGACGGGACGCCTCAGGACTGGTACCTCGAAGAGCTCGTCGGCGGCTGACCTCTAGTATCGAGTGATGCGTCCCGTCGTCGTGGTGCAGCACGAGCCGTCGGTACCGCCGGGCTCGATCACCGAGGTGCTCGCTCGGTCAAACGTCCCTCACCGCGTCGTCGACGCGTGGCAGGAGACCGATTGGCCGCGCGCCACCGACGCGAGCGCGGTGGTCGTCATGGGAGGGACGATGAACGTCGACGAGCTCGACGCGTATCCGTTCCTACGGCAGAGCCGGGCGCTGATGGCGGATGCGATCGAAAACGGCGTGCCCACTCTTGGGGTGTGTCTGGGCTCGCAGATGATGGCACGCGTCCTCGGCGGCGATGTCTACCGGACCGAGCCTCGCAACGCGTTCTTCTCTCCGATCGAGATCGACGCGGTCGGGGACGATCCGCTGATCGCTCCGTTCGCCACCGGTGTCGAGGTGCTGCAGTTCCACGAGGACACGTTCACCGTCCCGCCGGGAGCGCGCCCGCTGGCTCGCAGCGAACGGTCCGGCCTGCATCAGGCCTTTCGCTACGGCGACAGCGCGTACGCGATCCAGTTCCATTTCGAGGTCGACGACGCGATCGTGCGGGACTGGTGCCGCGATATCGGTGCGGGCGCTCTCGCGACGGAGTGGGGCACGAGCGAGGCAGAGCTCATCGGCGACGCTCGCGGCCGGTTCGCGGCGCAACAAGCAGCCGGCCGGGAGCTGGTGCGAAGCTTCGTCGCCCTCGCTCGACGGGATCCGGCGACTATGCCGGCGATCTAGGAGCCGACCAGGGCATCGTCCTTGTGGGCGGCGATCCACTCGTCGATGCGTTCCCACCACGCGTAGAGCCATTCGATGATCTCGTCCTCCGTGGTCGGGACCTCACTCGGCGGGATGCGCCAGTAGCGGGCGTCGATCGGATCCTCGAGTGGGATGCGTCGCCACAGCTCCTTGAACGAGCCCAGCTCCTCGAGCACCGAGTGCGCGACGAACGCGACATCCGCGTCCGGCGCACTCGTAATCGCAGCAAGAGGTCCGCGATGGCGCGGGGGCAGAACGTTGAGCATCCCCTCGGCCCTCTCGGCGTGCCGATGGAAACCCTTGTCCTTGAGGAAGTCGATCGCGCGTCGTCGAAGGCGCTGCGTGAAGTCCCGTCCTTCCGGAAACAGGACGAACGCGTCGCGATCGCCGAGTCCTTCCGCAAGCTCTCCGATGGCCTTCACGTAGCGCGCGCTGTCCTTCTTGTCGTGCGTGATGAAGCGGTTCGGCAGGCGATTGCCCATCACGTCGAAGAGGGGGTCCCACTGGAGCTTTGCGAGCATGACAATCCGCGGCCGGCGGCTGTAGGCGATCATCATCGTCCCGACGAGCATCAAGGAGTTTCCCGGCCCGGCATGCCTGCAGAAGACGACGAGCGGGCCGGGTCGCGGTGGAGTGCGCTCCTCGATGTTGATCCGGAACCCGAAGAGCTTCGAGACCGCTCGGTACATCGTCGCGAGAAAGAAGGTCATGAAGCCGAAGTGCGCCTGGATGGACTCCTCGGACTCGAGCTTGGTGCCGAAGCCGAACGAGATCCAGAGGCCGAGCATGACGAGAAGCCCGAGCACCTCCATGGCCAGGTACACGACCCCGAACAGCGCCATGCGCACGGTGCGCCAGCGGCCCGGCGCGACGAGGTCGACGATCGCCGCAATGGCGAGCACCACGGGCG
This sequence comes from Actinomycetota bacterium, assembly GCA_036554505.1. Lineage (GTDB taxonomy): Bacteria > Actinomycetota > CADDZG01 > CADDZG01 > WHSQ01 > DATBND01. Next base: position 14,257 of record DATBND010000247.1, read on the forward strand.
ACAGGGCCAAGAGCACGAGGCAGAGCGCGAACACGACCGGTCCGACCACGATCCGGCGGGCCCATTTCGGCGGGAGCCTGTCCATCTAGTCCTCCGCGGGCAAGGCGGCAGAGTCGCGTGCACGGGCGCGCTCGTCCGCGCGCTCCTCGAGGTACTCCGCGGTCGCCTCGTAGGCGTTCTCGATGTGACGCCCGACCGAGCGAAAGTTCTTGTAACGGAGCTGGCCGAGGCTGTCGTAGCGAGGCGGCTCGGGCTCGCCCGTGGGAAGGACGTGCGCGACCACGCCGTCGGGCAACGACGCCATGTCGCGCGCGAAGCGGTGGCGGCGCGCCACCTCGAACGCCACCATCCCGACCTGCCACGGGTTCTTCGGCGGCGTCAGCGGCCGTTCGATGCGCCCCACGTGAAGGACGTAGATCTCCGTCGCTCCGAGATCGACGGCGCGTCCGATCGGGATGCTGTTGACGATGCCCCCGTCGATGAAGTGCTCGCCGCCGAGCTCGACCGGAGGCAGGATGCCGGGCACCGCGGACGACGCGAGGATTGCGTCGACAAGCGGACCTTCGTGGAACCAGTGCTCCGCCGCCTGCTCGATCGACGCCGCTACGCACTGGAAAGGAACGGCGAGGTCCTCGAACGTCTGCGCCGGGAGCATCTTCTCGATCAGCCGGCGGAGGGCTTCGCTCGACTGGACCGATACGCGCGTGCGAACGAGCGTCGCCGCCCCCGAGAGGACCGATCCGGAGAAGACCTCGTTCTTGTCGATCGTCGTCCAGACCCGTTCCAGCACGTCGACGGACTCGATAGTGGGGGCGCCCGCGATCGCGGCGCCGTTCATCGCCCCGATCGAGGTGCCACAGATCAGATCGGGAACGATGTCATTTTCGAGCAAGGCGCGGAGCATCCCGACCTCACAAGCGCCCAGCCGGCCGCCCCCGCCCAGCACGAACGCAACCTTGTCACCGGCGTCAGAGCGCGTCCGAGCGGACATCGTGTCGTGATGATAATCAGCGGCGGATGAGGCGCTCAGGCAGCGGCGGAGTGGTCCGAGTGCGCGGCCAGCACCTCTTCGAGGAGCGTCGGTCGGTCGGTCATGATCCCGTCGACGCCGATGTCTATGAGCCATTCCATCTCGGCGCGGTCGTTGACGGTCCAGACGTGTACGGCCAGCCCGTTCACGTGCGCCTTCTCGACGAACTCGGGGGTGACGACGGTCAACCCGTTGAACACGATAGGGACCTGCAAAGCCTGGTGTCGCGGGCTGGGCGCTCCCGGAGCGGGGCCCTGACTCGATGCCCAGAACAAACCGGCCTGTCCCGTGCCCGTCCCGGTGTCGACGTCCGGTCCAAGCGTCTTGAACACCTCGACCGCGTGGTCGAGGAACGACACGACATCGTGTCGTCGGTGCGCCCGAACTCCGCGAGCAACGCCGCGAGCTTGTCCTCGTAAGGAGTCGTGTCTGGAGCCGTCGCTTTGATCTCGATGTTGATGAGCGTCGTCGGGAACGTCGTCAGCACCTCTCGCAGCGTCGGGATCTCGAAGTCGTCAGGCGTGTAGGTCTTCCTGAGCTTGCCGTGGATCTTGCGATCGCCCGTCGCATAGCCGCGATAGGCGAACGCCTCCTCGGGCGAGTCGTTGCACGTCCCGCAGCCCGGCACGAACCAGTAGGCGGCGTCGAGCTTCTTGATCTCCTCGAGCGTCATCTCGTCGACCGCGCCCGTGCCGTTCGTGGTGCGATCGACCGTCGCGTCGTGGAGGACGACGAGCTCGCCGTCTTTCGATACGTGTACGTCGAGCTCCAGGACCTCGGCCCCCTTCTGGAGCGCGGTCTTGAACGCGAACATGGTGTTGGACGGCGCCTCGATCTCGCCGCCTTGGTGGGCGATGTTGAGGACGCGCCGCTCGAGCCACGCATTGTCGGCAGCAGACGCCGCGCTCGACGGAACGAGCAGCGCCACGATGGAGGCCGCGACGAACAGCGCCGTGATCCTGGATTTCATCGGGCAGACATTCGACGTCCTGGCCTCGGCCTCCTGCGCCGGATCGCCTCCTCTAACTACGATCGGTCGATGCCCGATGTTACAGAGGTCCTCGACGACGAGTGCCGCCGCCTGTGCGCGCTCGTGCGAGAGCTGTCGGAGGAGGAGTTCGCCCGTCCGACGAGGTGCGAGCCGTGGGACGTAAAGGAGCTCCTCGCGCACGTGTGGCGGAGCTTGTTCCGCATCCCCACCGTGCTGGACGCGGCACCACCGGACGCGGCGGATACCGATTCGGTCACCTACTGGCGGAGCTACGACGCGCCCACAGACGCGCCCGGCATAGCCGAGCACGCGCGCGCGACCGCCGGCGAGTACGCGAACGGGCGCTCGCTGGCGGTGGCTCTGGATGAGCTGTGCCGCGACGCGCTCTCGCGGGCCCGTTCCGAAGACCCGGCGCGGCTCGTCCACGTGTGGTGGGGACCGAATCTGCGGCTCGACGAGCTCTTGAAGACGCGCGTCCTCGAGGTCGTCGTGCACGGGCTCGACCTGACGCACGCGCTGAGCCGTCCGCCGATCGCCTCGGAACGCGGGGTCGCGATGGTGTGCTCGACGTTGTGGGCGCTTCTGGGGGCCGAGCCGCCGACGCGCTGGACTCCGCTGGCACTTGTCGAGAAGGGAACGGGGCGAGCCCCGCTCGACGATGACGACCGCGGCGATCTCGGGGAGGCCGCGACGCGCTTCCCTTTACTAGGCTAAGCGCTCAGTCGTCGACGACGGTCACCTTCGGCCATCGCTCTCGGATCTTCTTGCCGGTCAGCCGTTCGAGAAAGATTGCGCGGGTCATTTGCGCCGGGTTGCGACGAAAGACGAGGCCGAAGAGGTCGTCGAGCCCGAGTGGAGCGACCACTGTGAGCGCGTCGTCACGCTCCAGCCTGACGCCGACGGCCGTGGCGGTCTCCGGCCACAGCCCGAGCGCATCCCGGGTCGACGTGACCGCGGGTATCGGGATGCCGAACTTGGCCTCGTACCAGAGGTGGACTCCGGCCTGGTTCGTCACCTCCCACGGGACGCCCGGCAGAAGCTCCGATAGCCGGCTCTCGATCGCGGCATCGCGTTCCCGGCTCACGTCCGACGGATCGAAGAAGGCAACGTCGACGTCGTTAAGGGGGGTCGGCGTCGTGAACCCGTGCAGCTCGTCCCACACGAGATTGCGGATCGCGCCCGACCCGACGATCCAGTCGGGGAGCTCGACCGCCCGGACCGCCCGGAGCACGCGCATCAACCACTCGTTCTGTCCCACCAACTCTCGCAACCGGTCGGCGTTCTCCACGTGTGGAGTATGGCCGCGGGTGCTTGTTACTTTGGGGTGTCGTCCCGACCACCACGTCCTTCTGAGCGTGCTGGATCATCAACAGACGACTCGCTATAAGACCCGCGGAGCACTGCCCGCGGTGTGCTGAGGCAGTTTCCGATACGCTAGTTCGCCTAGGTGGTGCCCGTGGTACTGAAGGAATGGGGGCAATTGCCAATTCAACAAGAAGCAACGCGGGCTGCCGAACGCGTGCTCGATAGCGTGTGGCCCGGTGGAAGCGCGGACGCCGTTCTGCCTGTGGACCCGGCCTACATAGCTCTTAAGCTAGGAATCGACGTGTACGAAACGTTCCTTGATCAGGACGTTTTCGCGTTACTCGTGAAGGAACCCGGCCAAGATCCAGCGATCGCTCTGAATGAAGCGGACAGCGAGAACCGGAAGAGATTTAGTTGCGCCCACGAACTGGGGCACTTCATCCGACGGACCGATGGAGACCTGGGCTTAGAACAGTACGCGTATCTCGATAAACGAAGCGCGCTGTCGTCATCGGGCACCGACTTCGAAGAAGTCTACGCAAATGCCTTTTCCGCAAGCCTGCTAATGCCCTCCGAGGCCGTGAAACGCTTTGTGAAGCTCCAACTTCACCCATCGGAGATGGCCGTTCGTTTTGACGTGTCCTCAGACGCTATGCGTTATCGACTCGAGAACTTGGGCTATCGAAACAGTGGACAGGCCTCCTGAACTAGAGGACGACCGGCAGGCGAGGTTGATCGTCCGGGGAATTCGTACCGGCGACCGACCAAGCCGACATGTAGAACGCTTCAATCGAGCCCAAGCCCAAAGCGCGGAGCAGGACGTCAAGCTGAAAGGGTTCTACGCATACTTTCTCCCCACCGTCATGGTGTTGCAACTAGCCGCCGCGGACGTCGGGTTCTTCCTCTACGCACAATGGGGGGTGGACTGGGAGATCGACACTTCGATAATGCACGTTTGGTTAGGCGCGACGGTTGTAGAGGTGATCGGAATCGTGCTTGTCGTCACGCGATACCTCTTTCCGCGCAGGGATCAGACGAGTGCGCCGTCCGATCTCGTTCCGCCGCGGTCAAGGGCCCAAGGAGGCGGCTAGGGCGCGGCGCGCGCCTCGGCGGGCGTCATCTCTCCGTCCGATGCGGGAGCGCGGCTGCGCGCCGCGGTGATCACGCCCGCGAGGATCAGCCCGGCCCCCAGGATCTGCACGAGTGATGGCTGCTCGTCGACCGCGAACTTGGCGAGGACCATCGCGCCGACCGGCTGCAATAGCAGGATCACCGAAGTCACCGCCGCGGGGAGCCGCGGGAGCGAGATCGAGATCAGCAACCAGCCCGCCACCTGGGCGGCGACGGCCAGCGCGAGGAGCCAACCGTGACTGGCGACCCCGTCCGGCGCCTCGAGCTGCCCGGCAAAGAGCCCGAACAGGAACGACGCGAGCGCGGCCATCGCGGTCGCATGGAAGAGCGGGCCGGCGACGCGCCTCAAGTCACTCGATCCCTGGCGCAACACCAGAAGGAACCCCGCGTAGGCCATGGACGTGAGCGCGCCGTAGACCACGCCGGCCAGCGGATCGTCGCCGTACGCGTCCGCGCCGACGACGCCGGAGATCAACACGACGCCGACGAGCACCACCGGGACGGCCACGAATAGCCCTCGGCTCGGCCTCTCCCCGAGCAATAGCCACGCGGCGAACCCCACGATCAGCACCTGGAGGTTGCCGAGCACGGTGGCGAGCCCCGCCCCCACGGCCGCGATCGCGTGGTGCCACAACACGAGATCGAGCGCGAAGAAGAGGCCGGCGATCCACGCGAGGTTGCGTGCACGGCCAGCCAAGGAACCGAGCCGTCGCGACTCCCACAGCGCGAGCACGCCCAAGAACGGCAGCGCGTAGAGACAACGGAAGATCGCGACGGTGACGGGGGGCGCGTCCGACAGACGCACCAGCACGCCGGACGTCGCGATGCATCCTGCGCCGGCGGCGGCCGTGAAGATGGGGTTGTCGCCGAGGATGCCGAGCCGCGTCCAGGGCGACGCCGGCTCCGCAGGCGCGCTCGTGACGGCCCGCTCGTCGATCTCCATCGAGGAAGGCTAGTGGGCGCGCCGGGGCCCGCGCACCCGCGGGAGGAAGAGCGCGACGAACCCAGCGCGGCGGCCAACATGGTGCCGGCCCGGTAGCCCGACTCGACGGCACCGTCCATGTAGCCGTTCCAGACCTCGGCCGTCTCGGTCCCGCCCCAGCAGATCCGCGTCAGCTCGGTCGCGCTCGAGGCGTTCCCGTAAGGGCTGGCCTTTCGCGGACGCTCCTGTCATCGTCGGCAAAACGATCAAGGAGCGAGCCTGTGTCGATCTCCACTCGTCGTCGATCGCTCGCGGTGGCGCTGGCCGTTCTGAGCGCCACCGCCGGCGCGATCTCGTCACGCGCGCCCGTCGCCGCGGCCCCCACGGTGACGCTGTCCGTCGACGTGGCATCGGGGCGCCACGCGATCAGCCCGGATATCTACGGGGTGAACTTCGCGTCCGAGCCGCTGGCTCGACGGATCGATCTCCCCGTCGACCGGTGGGGTGGCGACACGACCGAGACGTACAACTGGAAGCTCGGTAGCGCCAACCACGGACTCAACTGGTATTTCTCGAACTTCGCGGATTGCTGGGAAGAGCGCTTCGATTACTGCACGACGGGCCGCGACTTCCGCGCCTATCAAGAGCGCATCGAGTTCGACCGGGGCGTGGGCGCGAAGACCGTCCTGACGCTGCCGATGCTGGGATGGGTGGCGAAGGACGCCAAGTACGAACAAGACGTGTCGTGCAGCTTCCCGTCGGACGTGTACGACCCGCAGGACGATCACGATCCCTACAACCGCGAGTGCGGCAACGGTCAGCGCGGCGGGAGATTCATCAGCGACCCCCCGTCCGATCCCAAGCGCGCCGGCACCGAGATCACGCCACAGTTCAACAAAGAGTGGATCGCGGACCTGGTCTCCCGCTACGGCGATGCCGCCCACGGCGGGGTGGAGGTCTACGCGCTCGGCAACGAGCCGGGGCTATGGCACGAGACCCACCACGACTTCCATCCGGCGCGCCTCAGCTACGACGAGCTGTGGCAGAAGTCGCGCGCCCTGGCCCTGGCCGTGAAGGAAGCCGACCCGACCGCGGCCGTCCTGGGACCGGCTGAGTGGGGCTGGCCGAACTATTTCTGCAGCTCGGTCGATCGTGCGGACGATACGTGCTCGGAGGCGTCGCCCGACCGCGCCGCTCATGGCGGCACTCCGATCTCGGCGTGGTACCTGCGCCAGTTCAACGAGTACGAGGCCGCCAACGGGACGCGCCTCCTGGACTACTTCGATCTCCACTACTACCCCGCGGCTACCTACGAGGGCGCGCGGTACGAGCCCCTCACCGACGTCACGCGCCCGCTCTGGGACGAGAGCTACAGGGACCCGTCGTGGGTCGACGCGGTCATCCGGCTGATCCCGCGCATGCGTGAGTGGATCGCGGACGACTACCCCGGCACCAAGCTCGCGATCACGGAGTACAACATGGGCCTCGACGTCACGACGAGCAAGAGGCTCCACACGATCATCCAGGCGGACACGCTCGGGATCTTCGGACGCGAAGGGGTCGACCTCGCGACGTTCTGGCCGATGCCGAGCTCGCCCGTCCCGGCCGACGCGTTCGCCTTGTTCCGCAACTACGACGGCGATCACTCCGGCTTCGGCGACACAGGGGTCGAAGCCACGAGCAGCAACGAGCGAAAGCTGGCGGTCTATGCCGCGCAGCACGGAGACGACGGCGCGCTGACGCTCATCGTGATCAACAAGACGTCGAAGAGCGTGACCAGCCGCCTCCGCCTGACCGGCTTCTCGGCCGGCCCCAGCGCCGAGGTCTATCGTTATGCCGGCAACGGGATCGAGCGTGTCGGGAGGCGCAAGGTCGCCGACTCGGGCTTCACCGCCTCATACCCGGCGCGCTCCGCGACGTTGCTGGAGATCCCGCCGGCGTAGCACGTCGAGAAAAAGGAGACCCGATGGCCACCACGCTGCCGACGCCGAAGATCGACGAGCGCACTCTCGAGGATCTGACCGCCGGCTTCGGGGGCGAGGTCGTCGCACCCGACCACCCCGCCTACGACGAGCACCGCAAGGTCTGGAACGCCTCGATCGACCGACACCCTGCCCTGATCGCCCGTTGCACCGGCGCCGCGGACGTGATGCAGGCCGTGCGCTTCGGCCGAACCGCAGGGCTCCAGGTCGCCGTTCGCAGCGGCGGACACAGCTTCCCGGGCCTGTCGGTGTGCGACGACGGTCTCGTGATCGATCTCAGCCGCATGCGCGGCATCCGCGTGGATCCCGCACGGCGAACGGCGCGCGCGCAAGCCGGCGTCTTGCTCGGTGAGCTCGACAGGGAGACGCAGGCATTCGGCCTGGCGGTGCCCGCGGGGATCGTCACGCATACGGGCCTCGCGGGTCTGACCCTGGGCGGCGGCATCGGTTGGTTGATGCGCAAGTACGGGCTGACGATCGACCAGCTGACCTCCGTCGACGTCGTGACCGCGGACGGAGAGTTCGTAACGGCGAGCGCCGACGAGAACGCCGATCTCTTCTGGGGCGTGCGCGGGGGCGGGGGCAACTTCGGGATCGTCACCGAGTTCGAGTTCCGTCTCAATCCGTTGGGCCCCCAAATCCTCGCGGGCCCGATCGCGTGGCCGGCAGAGGAATCACCCGACGTCCTTCGGTTCTACCGCGACTGGATCGAGAGCGTGCCGGACGAGCTCACGACCGTGGTCGTCCACCGGCGCGCGCCATCGCTTCCGTTCGTTCCGGAAGAGCTCCACGGTAAGCACGTCGTGATGGTGATCTCCTGTTATGCAGGACCGGTCGAAGACGGCAAGCGCGTCCTCGAGCCGATGCGAAACTTCGGCGCGCCGGTGATGGATCTGTGCCAGCCCAAGACGTTCCTCGCGCATCAGGCGATGTTCGACGCGTCGTTCCCCGCGGGTTGGTGGTACTACTTCCGCTCGTGCAACGTCGACAAGCTCACGGACGACGTCATCGACACCGTCGCTGAACACGCATTGACGATCGAGTCACCGCTCACGGCCTTTCCGATCTTTCAGCTCGGAGGCGCGATCTCGACGGTGGCCGACGCCGACACCGCCTACGAGGGCCGGGCCGCGGGGCACACGATCAACATCAACGCGACGACGGCGACCGAGGACGGGTTCGACGCCGAGCGCGCGTGGTCGAGAGGGCTGTGGACCGCGCTGCAGCCGTATCACACGAACGTCTACGTCAACTTCCTGATGGACGAGGGCGAGGAGCGGATCCGTGAGGCATACGGCCAGGAGAAATACGACCGGCTCAAGGCGCTGAAGCGAAAGTACGACCCGGACAACTTCTTCAGCCACAACCAAAACATCCGCCCGGACTAACGCGCTTCGGTGGCTACGCGCACGCGACGCACGTGCGCGCCGTCGGCCGGGCCATCAGACGTTCGAACGCGATCGGCGCGCGGCACGCACGGCAAACCCCGTAGCGACCGGAGCGCAGGTCGAGGGCGGCCGCGTCCAGCTCGACGAGCTGAGCCCGGCTCTGGTCGAGCAATGCCGCCACCTGCGCCCGCTCGAACGCGATCGTCGCCCCCTCGGGATCGTGCTCGTCGTCGGGCGGCGAGCCCTCGGACGACGCGACGATGTCGGCGAAGTTGCGCTCGAACGCGGCGATCCGCCCGACGGTTCGATCCCGTTCGTCGTCGATGACCCGCCGGAGCTCGGAGATCTGCGACGGCGTCAGGCGCCCGCGTGCGTCGATGTCCACGGTGATGGGTAACGCCACCGGCATGATCGTGATTTCCACACCGCCCGGGCACAGACGATGAGGATCGGCAACGTCGAGATCAGGCCGCTGGGCGGGGGCCCCGGCTGCCTGCTCATGATCCTCGTATCGGTCGGCCTGTCGGTGATCGGCACGATCGTCTTCAACCTGATCATCGACTAGCTCCCGCGCGAGGATCGGCACACCCCACGGCGAACTATTTCCCCGTTCCGACCTGCGAGCTCTGGGGGAATTCAGGATGAAAAGGGCACTTCGGACCCTGGCCGTGCTCAGCCTCGTCGCGTCCGGGCTCGTCCCGACCGCGCTGTCCAAGGCGACCGCTCGGACGTCGGGGCAGCCGGGAGCCGACTGTGGCCTGACAACTCTCGACGCCGGCCTCGTCGTCGGCGAGGACGGCCGCCTCGAGTGCGGCCCCCCCGAGGAAGTCGTCGTCCAGACCGACCTCGCCGAGGCCAACCCGAACCGCGCGAACGCGCGCACAGCGCTCGGCGCGTTTGCCGCGATCGCCGACCTCCAATGGGCCGACGAGGAGTCGCCTCTCCGCGGCGAGTGGGCGGACAAGTGCCCGCCCGACTCCCCCATCAGCGACTCGGCGTGGCGCCCGCAAGAGACGATGGTCGGGCAGCTCGCTAACTCGCACGTCGAGGCGGTCAACCGCATCGCCGCCGCGGGCAGCCCGCACCTGAACCAGCCGCTCGACCTCGTCATCACGCTCGGCGACCTGTCCGACAACCAGCAGCTCAACGAGATCCGTTACTTCATCGACCTGTTCGACGGAGGCGGTCTGGTCGACCCGGACTCCGGTGACGACCCGATCCTTGACGGCGACGGCTACGAGGGCGTGCAGGCGACCGACCCGGCCGGGTCGGGCGTTCCCCTTCCCTCGCCCGAGAACGGCGGCCCTCCGGTCCACGACGACCTGAGCCCGCTCGACGAGCAGAGCCTGCTCGACCTCGCGAACGAGCCGTTCTTCGCGCAAGGCTTCAGCGGCCCGTCGGGGCCGATCCCCTGGTACGCGCTCCCCGGCAACCACGACGTGAAGGTGCAGGGCACGATCTTCGACGACAACGCCGCGTGGCGGCACGCGGTGCGCAAGTACGCGACCGGCCACCTGAAGGTCATGGAGCTCGCTCCCGATTACCAGGCGCGGCTGTGCGAGGCGTACGCGAACGAGGACCCCTCCGCGGTCCAGGGCGTGCTGCAAGACATCATCACGAATCCGCACCAGGCCGGAACGACGAAGGTCGTCCCCTCCGACCCTGACCGCCTTCCGCTCTACCGCATGGACGAGGCGAAGGCCGCCGGCGACGAGGAGGCGTGCTTCGCCGCGACGCTGCTGGACAAGTGCGAGTCGTCGTGGCTCGAGGAGCAGTTCCTCAGCGACGGGCTCCCCGCGGGCCACGGCTACTCGGACGAGAACCGCTGCAAGGACGCCAACGGCAACTACATCCCCCGCCTCTGCTACTCGTTCGTGCAGGGCGACTTCCTGTTCGTCGGGCTCGACACGAGCCCGGCCGAAGGACTGGAGCGCGGGAGCATCGATCCCGCCCAGTTCGAGTGGCTCGAGCGCACGATCACCGCGCACTCGAGCAAGTTCTACGGACCCGGTGGAAACGTCGAGGAGAACCCTCACGGCGAAGACAAGCTGATCGTGATCTACAGCCACCACCCGACGCGCTCGCTGACCAACACCGGCCTGTACTCGAGCGCGGAGGAGTACGGCGCGCCGGAGAGCGAGCTCGACCAGAACCCCGACGGCGCGGTCGACACGTCGCAGGACTACTACCTCGGCGAGGACCTGGAGAGCCTGCTGGTTCGTTACCCGAACGTCATCCTCCACTCGAGCGGTCACACGCACGAGAACAACGTGTGGCTGCACCGCAACGAGCAGACCGGCACCGGCTACTGGGAGGTCAACACCGCCTCCGTCGCCGACATGCCGAGCGAGAGCCGCATATTCGAGGTCGCCGACAACCGCGACGGCACGCTGTCGATCTTCTCGACGATCTTCGAGGCAGCGGTGGCTCCGGACGCACGCGACATCCACTGGACCGATCACGATCCGACCGACGAGCGCGCCTTCGGCGCGACCCAGCAGGTGAATGAGCGCTGGCTCGCGAGCTTCGCGCGTGAGGTCGGCTACCACGACCCCCAGCAAAACTATCAGGCGGCCGCGGGCGGACCCGCCGCTCGAAACGTGGAGCTACTCGTTCCCGCCCCGTTCTCGCTCGCCCCGACCGAGGTCGCGACGAGCTTGACCTACGAAGGCCACACCCTGGGGTACATCGGAAAGGACGCGCGCGTCACCGCGGTATTGAGAGACGCCGCCGGCCACCCGCTGCCCGGCATGGTCCTGACGTTTCAGCGTGGCGACGAGACGGCGAGCGCCGTAACCGACGACGCCGGTCGCGCGTCGACGACGCTGCACGTCGACCCACCGAGAGGCGACGCGGTCCCGCTGTCGGTACGGTTCGACG
>DATBND010000289.1:0-6952 GCA_036554505.1 Actinomycetota bacterium
GGCGAGCTGGGCGGGACCGACGATTACGACCTGATCGACTTCAGCAAGCAGGGGATCACGGAGGCGAACCTCGCAGAGGGTTACGCGATCTCGGACGAGGAGGTCGACACCGTCGAAGGCTTCGAGATCGTCGTGGGCAGCGAGACCGACGACGTGTTGGTCGGAGACGGCGAAGACAACTTCATCTTCGGCGGAGAGGGCGCCGACGTCATCGAGGGTGGGGACGGCGCCGACTGCCTCCATGCCACGTTTCACAGGGCCCTATCGTGCTCGAGCGGAACGTTCGAGGAAGAAGGGTCGAACGACACGCTGCGCGGCGACGCCGGCGACGACGTCCTGGTCGGCCTCGGAGGAGACGACACCTACGAGGGAGGACCGGGCGTGGACGTCGCCAGCTTCGCGTTCGCGAGCGGCGTGCGAGTCGACCTCTCGAGCGCGTCCGCGACCGGGGAAGGCGACGACACGTTGACCGAGATCGAGGTCGTGCTCGGCTCGCCCAGAGGGGACGAGATCTTCGGGGACGCGTCCGACAACGTCCTGGACGGCGCGGGAGGAAGCGGCGACATCGTGCGCGGGATGGGCGGAAACGACGTGCTGAGCGACTTCGGCGGAGACGGCACGGTAGACGGCGGGGACGGCTCGGACACGATCACGTACACGAGCCACGCCGGCGAGGTGCGGGTGAGCCTGACGGACGGCACCGACAACCTCGGCAACTCGATCTCCGCGATCGAGAACGTCCTGGGCCCGCTACTCGGACGAGGGATCATCACTGGCGACGCGGGTCCGAACCGGCTGGTCGGCGGCCCGAACGGCGACGAGATCTACGGAGTCGACGGCGACGACGTCATCGCCGGAGCCCAAGGCCACGACACGCTCGACGGAGGCGCGGGCACGGACTCGATCGACGGCGGCCCGGGGAACGACTCGTGCACCAACGGAGAGCAGGTGTCGGGCTGCTGACGTCCTAGCCGTCCGGTCGGGGCGGGCGTGCGGCGACGAACTGCGCCCACGTACACGGGAGCCGGTCCTCGACCGTGACGACCGTGTCCAGCTTGCCCTGGGAGTGGCGGCCGACACACCTGATCACGACGTCGACGTCGCGGCCCCCGTGCAACTGATCGCGCGCCTCACCGCAGCGGTTCGCACGCGCCTTCAGCGCGCAGTCCCCGACCAACACGTCGTCGCCACTCTCACCGAACAGATCGTCGCGCGCGGCCCGGCACTCGTAGTCGTAGAGCGCCCATTCGTTGTAGCGGAGGCGCCGGCAGTCGCCGATCAACACGTCGCGCGCCTCGCCTCCATAGAGCGCGTCGAGCGCAGCGCTGCCGATCAAGTAGTCCTCCCCGGCTCGGCCTTCGAGATGGTCCGGCCCGCCTCCCCCGATGAAGACGTTGTCCGCGGCGTCGCCGACGAAGTAATCGTGGGCGTCGCCGCCGATGAGGGACTCGACGTGGCGGAGGCGATCGACGTCACTCGTCCGACGAAAGCCCCGGGGCAACGCCGCGTACGGCCAATTGCGGTAATCGACCGGACGACCTCGCCAGTTGTACTTGAACAGCAACCCGCGCCCTAGGTCTGCGTAGGTCCGTTCCCCGAACGAGCTGACGTCGAGGAAGTCGCGCCCCGAGCCCCCGTCGTAACGGTCCACGTCGGGCTCGTAGTGAGCGTTGAAGAAGTCGGCACCACCGCGCCCGAATAGAGCGTCCTGACCGTCCCCGCCCTCGAGGATCTCGTCGCGGGAGCTGCCGATTATGACGTCGCCGCCTCTCGTTCCCTCGACGTTCTCGATGCCGCTCACTCGATCGTGGCCGCGGCCGTGGATGACCCCCTTCGTGAGGTTCGCCCGGATGCCCGATCGGCCCGCTCCGTAGAACGACGCCTCGTCGAGGCCCTGCCCTCCGCGGTAGTGGTCCAGCCCCGGATCGGCGTAGAAGCGATCGTTCCCCACTTGGCCGAGCTCGACGTCGTCGCCACGGCCCCCGGTGAAGTCGTCGGGGCCCCGGCCCCCGACGAGCCGGTCGCTCCCCCATCCGCCGTGGAGGGAGTCCGTTCCGCCCCGGCCGACGAGGAGGTCGTCGCCCCGCCATCCGTCGAGCGAGTCGTGGCCGGGAGAGGTTAGGAGTCGCCTCGCGCGTCGGGCAGAACGGTGCGCGTTCGCAGGCCGAAGATGCGGTCGTCGAAGCGCGACCCCCTTATGCGGTGAAGGCCGGAGAACGAGTCCCGGCCCCAGCCGATGGCGATCCCGGCTTCGACGTCCACCCGCACCGCACGCGGGGACCCCCGCAGGTCGAGCGCGTCGTGGCCCGGGCCCGGTTGCTCGGAGGGATCCCAGTCGTTGGCGACGCCTCGGATATTGTCGTCACCCGGGCCGGGCTCGAACCTGTCGTCGGAGCTGCTCCCTACCAGATGGTCGTCGCCGCGGCCCCCGTTGAGCTGGTGAGAGCCCCGGATGCGGTCGTCGCCTCGTCCGCCCCGCAGCTCGCCGTACGACGACGACGTCTCGTTCCTCGCGGCCCGCCCGAAGACTCCGATGCGGTCGTCGCCGGGGCCTCCGAGGAGCGTTCCGTCCCCCCACACGTGGTCCCGCCCGAGGCCCCCTTTCAACGTCCCCTCGCCCGAGATCGTGTCGTCGCCCGGCCCCCCGCAGACCACCGTTCCGTCCGCCGAAGCGATGACGCGGTCGTCACCGGGTCCTGCGAAGACCACTCCCGCGGCGGTGATGACGTCGTCGCCGGGCGTGCCGACGACGGTCGCTCGCCGCCCGTCGCACCGCGGACGCCGGCCCGACGAATTCGAGCCGGCGAGCGCGCCGGGCGCACTCACCGACACGAGCCCCGCGACGAGCACGGCTCCCGCCTTGCGTCGCAGCACCGAACGCGCGCGTGTCATCCATGCCTCCGGTCGAGCCGACCTTCGTCCACTAGACGACCGGTTACCGCAGAACGCTGCCCGCGTCCGCCGATAGGCGCGCCCGGCCCCTATCCTTCTATCCGTGCTATCCGTGAAGAGACTTGCCGCGGCGCTTGCGTTGCTGCTGTTGCCCTCGATGACGCCGTCCGCCGCGATGCCGGCCGCGCCGACCGAGTCGATCACCCACCGCTACCTCGTTCTCTACGCCGACGGCGTGAGCAACGACGACGCCGCCGCAGAGCTCGAGGGGCTGGGCGCGGAGATCGTCGCCGTCAACGAGGCGATCGGGCTCGCCACCGCCCGCTCGAGCGATCCCGGCTTTGTCGCGGACGTCGCGCGCAGCGACACGATCTACGGGATAGCGCGCGACCGCTCGATAGGCACGACCGAGCTCGAGGAGGAGGACTCGCTGACCCCGCGCAGTCCCGGTCCCGCCGGAGCGCGCCGCCCACAGGGCCGCGCCAGCGAGAACGCCGATCCCCTGTTCCGCTACCAATGGAACATGCGGATGGTGCGCGCCACTCCCAAGGGCTCTTATTCGCTCGAGCTCGGCGACCGGCGCGTGCTCGTCGGCGTCCTCGACTCCGGCATCGACGTCCGCCACGCCGACCTCCGGAGCCGGGTCGACCGGGACCTGTCGCAGAGCTTCGTCACGGGCTCGTCCGACGGCGAGCGGTGCCGCACCACGCCGGACCATCCGGGCTGCGCGAGCTCGCCCTTCCGCGACCCGATAGGCCACGGCACCGCCGTCGGCTCGCTCATCGCAGGAGCGCGCAACGGCTTCGGCATGTCGGGCGTCGCTCCGAAGGCCACTCTGGTCAGCCTGCGCGTCGGCGGCCACTACGTCTTCTTGCAGCCGGTCGTCGACGCACTCACGTATGCGGCCGACAACGGCCTCGACGTCGCCAACATGAGCTTCTTCATCGACCCGTGGCTCTTCAACTGCCCGGACAACCCCGCCGACGACGAGCAGCAACAGCAGGAGCAGCGAACGATCGTGGAGGCCGTCCAGCAGGCGGTCGACTACGCGCGCTCCCGCGGCGTGACGCCCATAACGGCCACGGGCAACGAGGCCCTCGACCTCGGCAAGCCGAAGGTCGACAACATCAGCCCCGACTATCCGCCCGGGGCCTCGTACCGAAGGGACGTCGACAACAGCTGCCTCATGGTCCCGCAGGAGACCGACGGCGTCATCGGCGTGAGCGGGCTAGGCCCGAGCACGCGCAAGGCCTTCTACTCCGACTACGGCATCGAGCGCACCGACGCGTCCGCGCCGGGCGGCGACTTCCACGACAGGGCGGACCATCCGGTCAACCAGATGCTCGTGGCGATGTCGAAGCTCGGCCTGAGGAAGTCGGGCCTCATCGACAAGAACGGCAAGCCGCGTTCGGACATCGTGCTGAGGCGCTGCCGCAAGGACAAGTGCTCCTACTACTTGTTCGGGCAGGGGACCTCGTTCGCGGCGCCGATGGCAACCGGTGTGGCGGCGTTGATCGTGAGCGCGCGCGGGACGAGCGACGGCGCCGGAGGCTTCGGTCATGACCCGGCGGCGGTCGAGGCCGACCTCCTCGACACGGCGACGCCACATCGCTGTCCTAAGGGAGGCGTCCAGCGCTACCGCGGTCTCGGCAAGCGCTATACGGCCGTGTGTGAGGAACGTGAGGGCGGCAACGGCTTCTACGGCGCGGGCATCGTCGACGCGCTGCGCGCCGTTCGTCGCTAGCGCGTCATCCACCCACTCGGACAGTGACGCGCTCGCTCGACGAGCCGACCACGATCGACTGGCCCACGCCGCTCCCCGCGGTGCGCCGCGGCGACTCGTGGCACGCGCGTTCGGGCGACGTCGAGCTGCGTCTGACCAACCTCCAGAAGGTGTTCTGGCCCGAGGCGGGCTACACCAAGGGCGACCTTCTCACGTACTACTTCAACGTCTCCCAGACCCTGCTCCCCCACGTCGAACGCAGGCCGCTGACGTTGAGACGGATGCCCGACGGCATGCAGGGAGCGTATTTCTACGTGAAGGACGCTCCGTCCTACACGCCGTCGTGGATGCCGGTGCTCGAAGCTCGAGGTGAGAAGCGGATCATCCGGTTCGTGACCGCGACGGACCTCGCGTCGTTGTTGTGGATCGTCAATCTGGGCTGCATCGAGCTCCATCCCCATCACACCCGCGGCGCCCTCCAGGAGCACCCGACCTATGCGGTGTTCGACCTCGACCCGTTCCCGCCGGCCGGCATCGACGAGGCAAAGACGGTTGCCGCCCTCGTCAGGGTGTCGCTGGACGAGCTCGGCCTCTCGTCCTATCCGAAGACCTCGGGCGCCACCGGTCTGCAGGTGTACGTGCCGCTCGACGGCTCGTCGACCTACGACGAGGTGCGCGCCTTCGTCACCGCCGTCTGCACGCTCATCCGCCACGCCGACCCGGACATCACGACGATGGAGTGGGACGTCGACGCGCGCGCCGGAAAGGTGTTCCTCGACGCCAAGATGAACCGCGCCGGAGCCAGCCTCGCCGCGCCCTACTCGGTGCGGGCGCGATGGGACGCCCCCGTGTCGATGCCGTTCGCGTGGGACGAGCTCGACACGATGCGACCGGACGAGCACACCCTGCAGACTACGCTCGATCGAATCGCCGCGGTGGGCGACCCGTTCGGTCCCGTCGCGACGGGGCCGGGCCACGCACTCGGGTCCGCGCGCGCCGCTCTCGGACTGTGACCCAGCCCGAACGCGGTCCCGGCACGTCGATCGCGGGACCGTCGCAGGCGGCTGGTAGACACAAGGGGTGAACGAAGCCGCCATCCTCGAAGGTCTCAACCCGGAGCAGGCGTGGGCCGCCGAGCAGGTCGCTGGCCCCGTTTGCATCCTGGCGGGGGCCGGGTCCGGCAAGACCACGACGATAACCCGCCGGCTCGCCAACCAGGTCGTGACGGGCGCCTTCGCGCCCGAGTCCCTGCTGGCCGTGACGTTCACACGCAAGGCGGCCGGCGAGATGAGGGCCCGCCTGCAGCGTCTCGGCGTGGACGGCGTGCGAGCGATGACCTTCCACGCGGCGGCGTTCGACCAGTTGCGCTCGTTCCGCCCGGACCGCCGCTTCGAGATCCTCCAGTCCAAGGGCGAGATCCTCTATCGCATCGCGCGCACGCTTCCGAAGCCGCACACGTTCGTGCCTCTCATGGACCTTGCGTCCGAGATCGAGTGGGCGAAGAACCAGCGCATCGGCGTCGAGCGCTACCGCGCCGCGCTGCGAGACCACGAGCCTCCGATCCCGGAGGACCACATGGAGCGGGTGTACGCGAGCTACGAGCGCCAGAAGAGAGCGCGCGGCGTCATGGACTTCGAAGACATGCTCGAGGCGGCCATTGCGGTGTTCACCTCGGACGCCGCCGCGCTCGCCGGATTTCGCAACCGGATCCACGCTCTCACCGTCGACGAGTACCAGGACGTGAACCTGTTGCAGCAGACGTTGCTGGAGACGTGGCTCAGGGATCGTCCCCAGCTGTGCGCGGTCGGCGACGACTACCAGGCGATCTACTCGTTCACCGGCGCAACACCTCGTTACCTGCTCGAGATGCACGAGCGCTACCCGGAGCTGGAGGTCGTGCGGCTCGAGCGCAACTACCGCTCGACCCCCGAGATCCTCGACGTCGCGAACCGGCTCGCTCGCCGGCTCGGCGGAGCCCCGAAGGTACTGACCGCCGAGCGGCCGTCGGGCGCGGCCCCCGTGGTGAAGGCGTTCTTCGACGAGCGGCGGGAGAACGACTTCGTCCTCGGGCGGATAAAGGAGTTGCACGACGAGCGGGTCGCCTACGAGGACATGGCGATCTTCTACCGGACGAACGCGCGCTCGGAGGTATACGAGGATCTCTTGTCCGGGGCCGGCATCCCCTACCAGGTGCGCGACGGCGCGTTCCTGGATCGTCCCGCTGCGAGCCGGCTCCTCCCGCGTCTCAAGCGCGCGCGCACCACAGACGTCGCCGGTGAGACTCTGCGACTCGCGCGGGCCGACGGCCTTCGCGATCAGACGAACGATCGCGCCGGC
>DATBND010000306.1:0-3936 GCA_036554505.1 Actinomycetota bacterium
GCCGAGGTGTCGGTCGGGACCCGGTTGCCGCTCGAGTCGAACGTGCACACCGTGATGTCGTCGTGGTCTCCGACCTCGTTGGCCTTGAACGTCGTGCCGGTGCGGCACGGGTCCGACGCGTTGGACGGCGCCGGGTTGTTGAAGGCAAGGAACACCTCGGTGGCCTGGGTGCCCCAGTGGATCACCTTGGTCGCAGTCAGCGTCGTGCCCGCGTCGGTGCAACCGTGGTTGGCAACCGGCGGGTTCGTCGTCTGGTTCTGCGGGTCGTAGCAGCCCGTCAACGTCTGATCCCCAGTGGGACCCGACGGGTTCTGGAACGTCAGGCCGGCGGAGAAACCGTCAGGCCCGGTGTTGCCGACGCAGTCCTCGAAGAGGCCGTCGCCGTTGTGGTCGTGACCGGTGCCCTCGGGGCCACAGTCGGCGATCTGACCGGCGCCCGAGGTCGACTCGGTCCACGGACCCGCGAACGGGTCACTGAACTGGTCGAACAGACACAGGATCGCGTCCTCGGTCGTGCCGAGGTTGCTCGTCTCGTCGGTGTCGGGGTTGGCGCAGCCTGCCGTCGCCGCCGGGCTCGGCGGGTTGGGCGAGAAGCTCTGCACGAACCTCGAAGCCTGACGTGCGCTCGAGACGATGTAGTGAACGTCCATGACGCACGCGTCGTGCGCGCCCGGCACCTGGTTCTGTGCCGGCGGAGGCGCCTGGTTACCACCCGTACCCGGGTCGAAGTCCGTGACGTTCGGGTTGTTGTTCGAGTTGCAGTAACCGGCGGTGCCGGTCGGCTGCGAGCCGGCGCCGTTGGCGTTCAGCAGGTTGACTGCGAGCTCGGCGTCGTTTGCGATGAGAGCGTCGCCGATGGCGCAGCGCCACCTCTTGAAGTTGGTGAAGGTCTGCTCGAGCGTGCAGTTGACGAAGCCGTCGAAGGTGGCGTTGTTCGGCTCGTTCTGCGCGTCGGCAGGCTCGTTGACGGCCGACTGCAGGTTGTTGACCTCGTCCGAGGTGAAGGCCTTGAAGTCAAAGCCGTCGTTCGGGACGGGGCTGCCGTGCGGGAACGCCTTGTACGCGGCGTCACACGCGGCGTCGCCCGGGGCAACGTTGAAGCAGTTCTGGACCGTGCGGTACTGGCCGAACTCACCAGAGGTCGTCTGGTTCTGGGCGTTGCCGGTCTGCGCGTCCTCGAGGAAGATCGAGTTCTCCTCGTCGACGCGGCAGTTCGCGTTGCCGCCCTCGACCTGCTGCGCGGTGCCGATGCACGCGAGCACGGCGATGTCACGCCGCTGCTGGTCGAGCGAGCCCGGGACGTCCCAGGTCACGTCGTAGGCCTCGTCGGCCGGGCTCGACGCGCCGGGGCCGATCGGCGGGATGACCCCGGTGGAGTCGGTGCCGATCGTGATGTTGCAGCTCGAGAGCGCAGCCTGGGTGGTAACCGCGGTGCCGAGCGGGCACGCGTACCACGTCACCTGCGTGGTCTCGGGCGTGGCGACCGCCGTCAGGTGCGCGAGCGAGTCGACGCCGTCGAACTTGTCCGACAGGTAGTCGGCGATACAGCCTTGCGGCGTGCCCGGGTTGGGAGCCGCACAGTTGCCGCCGGACGCGAACTGCGTGTCGTTCGGCTCGAACTGCTGGACACCGAACGGCCTCTGCGCCTGAGCGGCAGGTGCGGCAAGCACCATGACGCCGGCGACCAGCGTGGAAACCATCAATACGCTGAAAAGCCTCTTATGCACTTTCACCTCTTTCTTCGAGTAACAGAACTGCATTGGACTTTGCTTCCTTCCGACGGATCGCGGCTCCGTCCGGCCGTAGAGCAGTAAAGCAATTGGAAGACTCTGCCTGCCAGCTACCCCCTTCCTCAAGCACCTGGTAGTGACCTCACGCTACTGCACAAACCGGGCATCCCGGTCCGACAATGAACAACGAGGGGTGGGACGAAAAGTTGCTTGCCTTTCTCGATCGCCTTCCCTCGACCGAATTACCCGAGCCTGTTGCGCGCCCATAGCGGGTATCGCGGCACGCGCAAAACGGCGGGCAAACCGGGAGGATTCTTTCGTGAGGGCGGTTCTAAGTCAAGTGTTTGAGAATTTGTGCGTTCGCAGGAACAAACTTCCAATTGGTGGAGCGTTCTGTCAGTTACCGTGAACGACGGTGAAATGCGTCGACACGACGCGGTTCTCCTCCCACGACGCGCTCACGACCACGGTATAGGACCCGGAGCTCGTCAGCGGCTCGGCGCCCCCAGGCCGCGACGTCACGCGGTACGTGCCGCGATACGTGTACTGCCAACCGTTCCACGCCATCAGCGCGCGGTCCACCAGCGTCCCGCTGGCCGAATAGAAGTAGCCGCCTTCGTTCGTGTAGAGACGGAAGTCCATCGAGTGGTCGGTGCCGGACGAGCTCTGATGATCGACCCACAGCCCATACGTGGGCGCGCCTCCGCTCGACGCGCTGCCCGTCAATACCTGGTCGACGCGCGCGATGCCCGCGCTCGTCACACCGACGTCGCTCTTCGCGACCTTGGTCGGGGCCGTGCACGTGCACGTGCTCGACGGGTTGGGGCCTTGCACGGCGAACGACATCTCGAACCCGGCCGGCACCGGCGGTGGCGGGGGTGGTGGTGACTCGGCGGGGGTGGGCTCGGCATCGCCGCCGCCGGCGCCGTTCGACGGTGGTGGTGGCTGCTCGCTCGGCGCGTTCGTCTCGACCGGGACCGGCGCCTCCGCGGGCTCTTCGGCCGGAGGAGTCGGCTCGGCCGCCGGTGCGGCAGGCTCGTCGGACTCGGGCTCGCCGTCCGCGACCGTGTCCTTCGACGCGCCGTGATCGGGGGCGCGCTTCGAGGTCGCCGAGACCAAGCGGTCGAGCGGCTCGTCGGCCGTCGTCTCGGTAAGGATTTCGACCGGCTGCTGCCGAGGGGGCTGCGCGGGCGCCGACGCGCTCGCTACCGCGCCCGTCGAGACGACGACGGCGGTTGCGACGACGGCCGCCTTGTCCGCGAGGAAGTTGCCGCATTGCTGCACCAGCGTGCTGCACGACTGAGCCGCCTGCGCGGCAGAGCCCACGAACTCGCTCGTGTGCTGCACCGAGGTTGCCGCCTGGTTGCCCTGCTCGCGCGCCGAGGTCTCCAACCGCCTGACGCGGTTGAGGAACCGCAGCGGCAAGGCCAGCAGAGCCGACGACCACGATCGCTTGAACGCCTGACGGGCGCGGTGGATAAGGGCCTTCACCTGCGTGTCGGTGATCTCGAGCGCGGTCGCTATCTCCGCATAGGACAGGCCCTCGAAGTCTCGAAGGACGATGGCGGCGCGATACATCGGCGGAAGTGACTCGAGCATCTTGTGCACGCGCCGGCTCTCGGCGCGCCGCACGTGCATCTCCTGCGGATCGATGTCGGGGTCGCAATGGGCGTGCACGTCGAGGATCTCGACCGGCATGAGGTCGACGGGCCGGCGACCCTTCGCCCGCAAGTGGTCGAGGCACACGTTGGTCGTGATCCGCGTGATCCACGGGCCGAGCAGATAACGACCGTTGAACCGGCCTAGCGCCTGGTACACGCGCAGGAAGCTCTCCTGCGCGGCCTCCTCGGCGTCTTCCGGATGAAGCAGCATGCGCCGGCAGACCCCGTGCACGCGCGTCGCATAGCGATCGTGGATTGCCTGGTACGCGCCCTTGTCGCCGCTCTTGAACGCGAGCGTGAGGACCTTGTCCTCGCTCTCCGCGTGCTCGTCGACGAACGCCGGGACCGGCGCGAGGAAAGAGCGCGCGCCCGCTCCGCCGCGCTGGTCGGCTTCTCGGGTGCTCATCTACACATCCATGGCACTGATGAGGTCATCGTGAGTAGGACTCCCAGGATCCCGTCCGGGTTCCAGTGTCCCAACACCGGCGCCGGTCAGGAATAGTCCAAACGAGCCATTTCGGACCAATCACGTAACGAAAGGGCAT
>DATBND010000315.1:0-11816 GCA_036554505.1 Actinomycetota bacterium
TCTCGCTACGTGCGCGCCATTCGCGCGCCGATCTCCCGGACGACCTCGACGAGAAGGTCGACGTGGTCGGGACCCGTTTGCCAGTTCACGATCGCGGGGCGGAACGGGACCCGGCCCTCGTAGACCGTGGACCCGACGAACACGCGCCCGTCGGCGAGGATCTCGTCCGCGATGCGCTGGTTCAGCTCGTCGAGGGCAGCCCCGTCGTCCCAGCCCTCCGGCTTGTAGCGGAAGCACACGATGTTGAGCTGAACGGGCGCGAGGAGCTCGAGGTCCGGGGCCTCGTCCACGCTCGTACCGATACGGCGCGCCAGCGCGAGGTGGCGCTCGACCATCGCGCGGTACCCGTTGCGGCCGTACGCACGAAGCGTCGCCCAGACCGACAGGGAGCGCGCCCGCCTCGAGCTCTCCGGACCGAGATGCATGAGACTCGGGCGCTGCTCGTCGATCTCGGGCAGATAGGACGCGGCCAGGCTGAATATCGGCGGTAGGAGCGACGGGTCTCGAACGAACGCGAAGCCGCAGTCGTACGGGACGTTGAGCCACTTATGGCCGTCGGCTATGACCGAGTGAGCGCGTTCGATCCCGTCGGCGAGCGCGGCGCTCTCCGTTGACAGTCGCGCAAACGCGCCGAATGCCCCGTCGACGTGCAACCACGCGCCGTGCCGCTCCGCCAGGTCTGCCATGTCGCTGATGGGATCGAAGTCACCGGCGTTGACCTCCCCGGCATTGCCGATGACGATCGCCGGCGCGCCGTCGAGCTCCCGGAGAGCGCGCTCTAACCCGGCCGTGTCGAGTCGCCCCGCGCCGTCGCGCATCAGCCGCTGCACCCGGGATCGCCCGATACCCAACATCGCCAGCGCCTTCGTGGCACTCGGGTGGACGTACCCGCTCGAGAAGACCGGCACATGTGGAAGCCCGGACCATCCCGCGTCGTCTACGTCGACACCATGGCGCGACGCCCACCAACGCCGCGCACATGCCAGGCCCGTGAAGTTCGCCATCGTCGCGCCGGTCGTAAGAACGCCGCCCCATTCGTTCGGCAACCCGAAGAGGTCCTTGAGCCAGCCGATAGCCACGACCTCCAGGCGCGCGCCGATGGGCGACGCGACCCACGCGCCAGGGTTCTGATCGATCGCGGATGCGATCCAGTCGGCGCCGAGCGCGGCCGGAGTAACGCCCCCCACCACGAAGTGGAAGAACCGCGGCCCGGCCGAATGCACCGCCCCCTCGACCCCGCGGGTCAGAAGCTCGTGGACCGTCTGCATCCCCCCGACGCCTTCGTCTGCGAGCGTCCCGCCGAACGACTCGGCCGCGTCGTCGTTCGATCCCTCCCGGACGTGGCGCGTCTCGAGGCTCTCGAGGTACGAGGCCGCGTCGCGCGCGACCGCGCTGACGATGCCGGCGACCTCCGACATGCTGGGTGACACGGTTTCGGTCTGCATTCCTGTCGAACCGTATACGTCCGGCGAACGACGGGAAACCTCTACGCGACCGTCCCTTCGCTGCCGCCGACGAACTCACGCAGGAGCTGGGCCAAGCGGTCGGGGCGGTCCTGCGCGACGAATGCGCGCGCCCCCTCTATCCATTCGAGGCGCGCGTTGGGAAGGATCTCGGCCAGCTTGCGCGCGTGATCGGCGGGGAAGAACTTGTCCTCGGTGCCCCACGCGACGAGCGCCGGCCTATCGAAGCTCGGGAGATTCTCGGCCGCGGCGCGCGTGTAGCGGGGCGAGAGGCCTCGCAAGACCTTGCGCGCGTCGCGACGTATCGCAGAGCTCTCGAGGCCCGGCCTGACGAACGAATCGACGAGCTCGTCGTCCATCGGCTCCTTCGACAACCACCCGAACGCGATCGGAAGACGGCGCGCCGACTTCAGACGCATCGACTGGGCAAGGGTGGGAAGGGCGCCGGGGATGAATGCGGCCCAGCGGAGGTAGGCGAACATCCTCGGCGGGAATTGGTCGAACGCATCGCAATTCGTCAGCACGAGCTTCGCGACGCGTTCGGGGTGGTGCGTCGCGACGAGCTGGGAGATCGCTCCCCCGCTGTCGTTTCCGACGAGCGTGACGGGGCCGGCGCCGAGACCTTCGATGAACGCGGCGACGAGGTCGGCCAGCCCGACCGGGGTCAGGTCCGCGTCGGGCGCCATGGGCACGGCGTGCGAGCCCAACGGCCAGTCGGGGCTCACGCAGCGAAAGTCGCCGTCGAGGTGATCCACCACCTTGGACCACAGTCCTCCGTGGACGAGCACCCCGTGCACGAACACGATCGGGGGCCCCGTGCCCTCGTCCCTGTAGCGGATCGTCCCCCGCGGGAGGTCGATCTCATGCAGCTCGACGGGCGTGCGAGTGCTCATGCTCGGCCTTTCGTCGTTTGCCGGATCGGGCCCGGTGCGATAATCACATACAGCCTGTATGTCATAGCGGGAAAGGGGCCTCGGTGGCAACCTCGGCAAGATCGGTGTCGACGGACGGGAGCGCCGCCCCCGTCCTGACCATGCCCGTCGAGGTCGACTTCGAGGACGCCCTCGATCGGTTCTCAGCCTTGGGGCGGCGGTTCACGGTGCTCGTCGAGGCCATCAAGCAGCCGCACCGGCTCACCCACGAGCTCGACTGGACGCTCGCAGAGACCGCGGTGCACGTGTGGCAGGGCCTGACGTATTACGCGTCGTGTCTGGCGGGCGAGGTGTCCTTCGAGGCCGACCGCGCCCCCGGCGAGAGCTATCCCTCGTACTTCGCCCGCGAGAACCAGAGGCAGCTCGATGCGGAGCCCGAACGCGACCCTGCGGCTATCAGCCGTCGGATCGAGGGCGCCGTCGACGACCTCGTCGCGGTCGCCCGCAGCGTCGGCCCTGGCGCGATCGCGACCTACCCGGTTGGGTATTCCGAGGAGAGCACTGCCGCCGTCTGCACGCTCATTCTCGAGATGATCGTGCACGGCTACGACATCGCGCGAACCATCGGTGCCCGGTGGCGCGTCGAGCGAGAGACGAGCGTGCTCGCCGTGTACTCGACGGCCGCGGCCCTGTCCCTCGCCCTGGACGAGAAGAAAGCCGCGCACACGAAAGTTCACATGAAGATCCGGCCGCGCGGTGGCCGGCCCTTTTCCATTCGCATCGAACGCGGGCGCGTCTGGAGCGAGGCGGCCTCCGACGACAAGCCCGACGTGGTCGTGTCGGCCGATCCGCTGGCCTATTTGCTCGTCGGGTGCGGGCGCTCCGGCTTGGCGTCGCAGATCGTGCGTGGGCGCATCCTTGCGTGGGGACGAAGGCCGTGGGTCGCCCTTCGCGCCCCGAGCATGTTCATCGATCCGTGATGCGCGGCGCAGAGATCATGAAGTCGTTCCTGCCGGCGTCGCCGTTCGCGGCCGCGCTCGGCTTCGACATCGTCTCTCTCGAGCCCGATCGCGCCGTGTTGAGGCTCCCGTTCGACGAGAAGATCGTGACGATCGGCGACGTCGTCCACGGCGGGGCCATCGCGACTCTCGTCGACACCACCGCGATGGCCGCTGCCTGGTGCACCGACGACGTCCCCGAGAGCATGCGCGGAACGACGGTGGCGTTAAACGTGAGCTTCGTCTCGGCCGCGCGCGCAGCCGACCTCACCGCTACGGGAACGGTCGTGAAGCGGGGCGGCACGCTCTGTCACTGCGAGGTGGAGGTCACCGACGGGACGAAGGTCGTCGCCAAAGGCCTCGTCACGTACAAGCTCGGCTGACGCACGCCGCCGCGGCTATCCGGTGATGACCGCGGGCTTCGACCGTCCGCGCGAGCGCGGGCGCGACGTGCGCGAGCCGAGCCCGGTCCGCTCGAGGCGCCACAGGCCCCAGCCGAGTGTGAGGACCCAACACAACACGATCCCGACGAGCACCGTGTACGCGACGTAGCTCAGCCACGCGTCTGTGTCCTTGGCCTCCCGAAGCAGGAGCTTCTTGTCCTCGACGAAGGCGCGCGTGAAGCTCGGCTCGGCCGGGATCGCGGACGCGCCGATCGCGGGATCGCTCGGCATGTAGATCGGCGCGGCGACAATCGCCGGTCCTTGGTGCAGACGGATCAGCGTCTTCCATTCACCGTAGATGGGCACGGGCTCGACGGTGCGGTACGAGCCGTCGCCCACCGGCTCGAGCTGCGAGACGACGCTCCCGCCCCCCTGCCACGCGCTCACGTTGAACCACTCGGGATCGTCGATCACGCTCGCCGGGGCGGGTGTGACCGTCGCGTGCACCCATTCGCCCGGCCCGTTCCGGGCCTGCGCGAGCGTGACGGACACGGACGCGCCGGTATCGGTCGCGATGGGCAACGGGAAGAAGAGCACCAACAGGAGCGAGGCCGCCGTGACCACGCCGATCCACCGACGGCCGTGCTGCCGTTGCGCCTCGGGGGCGGTCAGCGCTCGGCCGACGAAGCCGCCCGCCACGCCTGCCGCGACCGCGGCGGCGAGGCCGAAGAGAGCTCCCTGGACCATCATCGCCGGGGGCCACGGGAAGCTCATCCACAGATAGCTCCAGCCCCATTCCGCGGCAAGACCTGCCGTCCCGATCGCCGCTCCCGACCACGCGCCGAACGCGAGCTGCCGACTCGTCGAGACGCGCACGGCGACGAGCTCGACCGCTATCGCCTCGACGACGTACAGCGGGAAGTGCGGCATCGTGTGCTCGAGCCCGGGGCCTACCGCCACCGCGAGCACGCCACGGATCGCAAGGAACACCGCGACCGCGCCGAGCGCCCCTCCCCTGCCGAGGCGGATCCGTGCTGCGACGAGCGCGAGCCCGGCCGCGAACATCAGCAGCACCGGCTGGTAGAGAAGACGGAATTGCGGCATCGAGTAGTCGAACTCGGCTTGGAACGCGGACAGGCCAACGAGGAAGCCGCCCGCCGCAAAGATCTCGTCGAAACGTCCGAGCGACGATCCGCGCACATCGCCCGCGGCGCGCGCGTTCTTCGCCTCGACGAGGAGGATCCAGATCGCTAGCGTGGACAACGCGGCTCCACCGACCATCTGGAGATGCGTCGGGCCCCACAGGGTCACGTCCTCGCCGAAGAGCCGATGCCACGTGTCGTCGAGAGGAAAACCGAGCAGCGCGATCACGCCGCACACCGACAAGAGCACTCCGCCGAGCGGGACACGACGCGCGCCGATCCGCACGCCGGAGCCGTCATCGCGCCCGAGCAGCAACGAGAGGTAGCCGGCGAACGCGATGCCGGCGAGCCCCACGATGATGAAGTAGTGCGACGGGTTCGCGAACGGGCCCGGGTCGCGGCCGTTGTCGATGTGGCTCGCGACGTCCCAGTAAAAGCCGAACACGGCTGCCAGTAGCGAACCCGCGGCTACGCCGACCGGCAGTGCAGCCCATCCGGGTAGGCCGGTCACCCGTTCGGCGATGCCGGCCCCCCAGTTGAGGATGCGCACGCGGCCGCCGAGATGCAGGCGCGCGAACACGGCAAGCAGGACCACGAGGACGAGGGCCACGATCGTCGCGGGGATCAGATCCTCGATCGGCGCTCCGCCGCCTTCGGGGTGCTGGTGTGCCAGCAGCATTTTCGGGTCAGCCTCCTTCGCCCGTCGCGTGACCGTCTCGCCCGGCTCGTCCGCCGTCTGCCCCGATCCCAGGCGTTACCCTTGGTAACAGTTACTATTAGTAACATGCCCCACGCCCGCAGGTCAAAACCCCGTCGCAACGGCCCCGAGGCGGACGCGCGCCGGGCCGCCCGGCGCCTGGAGCTCCTCGACGCCGCCGACCGAGTGGTGCGCCGCGACGGGCCCGCGGCGTCGATGGATCGCATCGCCGCGGAGGCCGGGATCGCGAAGCCGATCCTCTATCGCTACTTCGGGGACAAGGGTGGCCTCTATCAGGCGCTCGCCGAGCGCTACGTCAGCACGATGGTCGAGGAGCTACGGCAGTCGTGGGCCCGCCGGGACGAGCCGCGCGCGCTGATCGCCGCGACGATCGACAGCTACCTCGGATTCATCGAGCGGGAGCAGGAGGCGTACCGCTTCCTCATGCATCGCGCCGTGCCCGAGCGCGCCGAGGCACAGGCGACCGTCGGCGAGTTCATCCGCCAGGTCGCGAACGAGGTCGCGCTCGTGCTCGGAGAGGAGCTGCGACGGTTCGGGCTCGATTCGGGGGCCGCGGAGCCGTGGGCCCACGGGATCGTCGGGATGGTGCATCTCGCGGGCGACCGCTGGCTCGAGCACCGGACCATGCCGCGCGCCGCGCTCGTCGACTATCTCGTGACTCTGTTGTGGAACGGGTTCGCCGGGCTTCCCGCCGCGGCTCAACCCGCCGACGCCGTCCCCACGCGCGCCTGATACATCGCCGCCCGCCGGGCGACGATGTCCGATAACCGCTAGTCGCAGCGCAGCAGCGCTGTCACGATGACGGCGTGATCGACTTCGACCGGTGCTATCGAGCCGTGCGCGGGCGCGACGCGCGCTTCGACGGGGTGTTCTTCACGGCCGTCACCTCGACCGGCATCTATTGCCGGCCGAGCTGCCCGGCGATCACACCGAAACGCGCGAACATCCGCTTCTACAAGAGCGCGGCGGGCGCCCAGGCGGCGGAGTTCCGCGCGTGCAAGCGATGTCTGCCGGATGCTACGCCCGGCTCGCCGGAGTGGAACGTGCGAGGAGACGTCGTGGCGCGCGCCATGAGGCTCGTGGCCGACGGGCTGATCGATCGCGAAGGAGTCAACGGGCTTGCTCGCCGTCTGCACGTGAGCGAACGCCATCTCCACCGGGTCCTCGTGCAAGAGGTCGGCGCGGGCGCCCAATCGCTTGCCCGCGCGCAGCGCGCAAACGCGGCCCGCACGCTGATCGAGACGACCGACATGCCGTTCACCGAGGTGGCGTTCTCGGCAGGCTTCGCCAGCATCAGACAGTTCAACGACACGATCCGGAGGGTCTTCGACGCAACGCCCACCACGCTGCGCCACCGCCGGCGCAACGGACATGGAGTCGCGCGGGGCGCGCTCACCCTGCGTCTCGCCTACCGCATGCCGTTCCACGAGTCGGGCTCGTTTCATTTCCTCGGAGAGCGTGCCGTCGCGGGGATCGAGGAATTCGACGGCGAGAAGTACCGCCGGACGCTTCGGCTGCCGCGCAGCGTCGGCATAGTGGAGCTCGCGCCGCGCCGGGGACACGTCGCGTGCACGATGTATCTCGACGACGTGAGGGATCTCGTCGCGGCGGTGCAACGTTGCCGCACGTTGCTGGACCTCGATGCCGATCCGGTTGCGATCGACGCGACGCTGAGCGAGGACCCGCTGCTTCGTCCGCTCGTCACGGCGGCCCCGGGCCGCCGGGTACCGGGATCGGCGGACGGGGCAGAGCTCGCGTTTCGAGCCGTGCTCGGGCAACAGATCTCCGTCGCCGGCGCCCGCACCCTTGCCGGCCGGCTCGTGCAGATGCTCGGAAAGCCGCTGACGTCTCCGTCCGGGGCACTGACCCACTTGTTCCCCGACCCCGACACGATCGCGGACGCGGATCTATCGGAGCTGGGGATGCCGGCGTCGCGTCGTGCGACCTTACACGCGCTCGCGCGCGCCCTCGCGGCGGGAGACATCGTGCTCGATCCGGGAGCGGACAGAGCGGACGCGACGCGCGCCCTGCTCGCCATCCCCGGCATCGGTCCGTGGACCGCGTCCTACGTCGCAATGCGCGCGCTCGGCGACCCGGACGCGTTCCTTTCGACCGACCTCGGCGTCAGGAAAGCGATGCGCAGGCTCGGCGTGACCGACGAGCTGGATGCTCGCTCGGAGACGTGGCGACCGTGGCGGTCCTACGCCATGCAGCATCTATGGGCACCGCTGGGAACATGATCGTCCACGCGACCATCTCGAGCCCGTTCGGGACCCTCGACGTCACGCTCGAGGACGACGCGCTGGCTGCCTTGCGATTCGATGCGCCTGCAGCCGCACCGAGAAACACCCCGTCGCGTACGCTGGACGCGCTCGTCGCGGCGCTCGATCGCTACTGGGCGGGCGAGGATGTCGCGTTCGACATGCCGGTCGTCCTCAAAGGCACTCCTTTTCAGACGAGCGTCTGGCGCGCGCTGCGAGAGGTCCCGCGCGGGCGCACGATCACTTACGCCGAGCTCGCGCGCCGCATCGGCAAGCCGCGCGCGGTGAGGGCGGTCGGCCGCGCGAATGGAGCCAACCCGATCGCGATCATCGTCCCGTGCCATCGAGTCATCGGATCGAACGGCGCGCTGACCGGCTACGGCGGTGGGATCGACCGAAAGAGGAGGCTCCTCGAGCTGGAGCGCGCCTAAGCGGAACGCAGGACGAAGCGGAGCTCGATGCCGTCGGGGTCCCGGACTACGAGCTCGTGGCCCTCGTCCCCTTCGGGCCTCCGCGCGTGCTCGGCCAGGCGCACACGCGTCCGCTCGAGCAACTCCGCATCGGTGACCGCGAAGACGACACGGTCGAGACCGGCGCGATCGCGCGTAGCCGGGGCTCCTCCGCGTGAGCTCCACGTGTTGGCGCCGATGTGATGGTGGTAGCCATTCGACGACAAGAACGCGGCCTGGCCCCCGAACCTCTGCATCAGGTCGAGGCCCAGCTCGTCGGCGTAGAAGCGGACGGTGCGATCGATCTCACCAGCCTGGAGATGGACGTGGCCGACGTCGGTCCCCGGGGCGGCCGCCGCTCCGACCGCCGCCGACGCCCTGCCGGCGTCGAGAAGCGCCTGGAGGTCGACCGGCCCGGTCGTCATCCCGACGAGGCCGTCTCCCTCGGGAGCCGGCCACTCGGAGCGCGGCCGGTCGTAGTAGAGCTCGATGCCGTTGCCGTCGGGGTCGTCGATGTAGAGCGCCTCGCTCACGCCGTGGTCGCCCGCACCGATCTCGAAGCCCGCGGAGACGAGACGGGCGAGCGCGTCGCCCAGCTCGGCCTTTCCCGGAAAACGGATCGCGACGTGAAAGAGCCCCGTCGCGGACTTGTCGGCCGGCATCATCACGCCTTCGGAGGTCAACGTCAGGAGCACCGGCCCATTCGGAGCGCGAAGGGTCGCACTCTCTTCGTCCTGTTCGAGCACCTCGAGACCGACGATGTCGCGGTAGAACCCCAGCGACGTCTCGATGTCGGTGACCCGTAGGTCGACGCGCTCTATGCGATCGATGAGCCGGCTCTTCGTTCCGGCGAGGCGAGCTTCCATAGTGGTGTCCATGATCTCTCGAACAGGCGAGGCGGCGTATATGTTCCGGGACGTGGACTCCGGCGACCCCTCGACCGCCAACGACGTGCGGGTTCGCATCTACGAGTCGTTCGTCCAGAGAGCCCGCCCGCCGATGCCGGAGGAGATCGCGTTCGATCTCGGACTCGAGCCGTCCGACGTCCACGGCGCGCTCGTCCTCGCCGCCCAGAACGTCATCGTGCTCGTTCCCGGGACCCACTTCGTGTGGCTCGCCCACCCGTTCTCGGGGCTTGCCGCGCCGTTTCAGGTCCTGTCGGACGACAAGACCTGGGACGCAATCTGCATTTGGGATGCGCTCGGGATCCTCGCCCTCACCGGCCGTGACGGGCGCGTGACCACGCTCTGCCCGGACTGCGGCGAGAACCTGACGCTCGACGTCGGCGGCGGCGACCTTCGCCCGAACGCCCACCTCGTCCATTTCGGCGTGCCGGCGGCGCGCTGGTACGAGGACGTCGCCTACACCTGAGCGAACATGCTGCTCTTCCGGTCGGAGGAGCATCTCGAAGCGTGGCTTGCGTCGGGCCGAGGGCCGCGCGGCGAACGGATGACCACGGCCCTCCAGTGGGAGCTCGCCCGCCTGTGGTTCGCCGGGCGCGACCGCCCGGAGTGGCGCCCGCGCACGGCGGCGCAGGCCCAGGAGGTGTTCGGGGAGGCCGGCCTACGCGGCGACTTCTGGAGGCTCGCTTAAGTGGGCGCGGTCGGGCATTCGCGCGCCGCGAGCTCGGTATCGCGACCGAACAAGACGCGTGTCCGGCGCGGATACACCGTCAGCTGCTCGCCGGGCACGCAGACTTCGTCGAAGTAGGCGCGGTACAGACGCGGCTCGGGGGGCAATGGGGCGTTGAACGCCGCCCATGTGTCGTTCCAGGGGGCGGTGCACGGGTTGGTCGGACCGCACACAGTGGCGTTCGCGATGTTGCCCGTGTAGAGGTTGTGTCCGAGGTAGGCGTCGAGGTAGCCCCCGTAGAACGCCGCGGGCAGGACGAGGAACACCGCGAAGACAGGGAGGGACGTGCGCGTGACGACTGCCGTGTCGCGCGGCCAGAAGAACGCAACCGCTCCGACCGCCAAGGCGACGTTCCACGGCCACACCGCCTCGTTCCATCGAACGTTGACGAGCGCGACGAGGCCGAGCACGTGCAGCCCTACTGCGAGAACGACTCCCGCACGGCGCACGCGCGGGATCAGCAACAAGACCCCGATGGAGATCTCCGTGGCGATGATCACCCAGCCGAAGTACGGCCGGAGGGGGCCCGGCAACCATGGGAACGAGTCGAAGAGGAACAACGCGGCGCCGTTCATGAAGTCGAGGCTCAACGCCTTGTTGAGGCCGGCCCAGAACCACAGCGACACGAGATGCGCCATCGCCACGGTTCGCGCGTATGCGATCTGCGTGGTGCCCCACAACAGGAAGGCGAGGGACACGATCTCGGGCTGCAGCCGAGTCTGATCCATCGCGAACGCGACGAGGAGCGCGACCGCGTGAGCAATGACGCCGGCCGCCGGCCGGAACAGGACGAGAGCCAGGGTCGCCAGCAGGATCACGCTCATGTCGAGCTGCGGGAGACCGTCGACGACGGGGAGCACGGGAGGCGACGTTCGGCTCTGCCATAGCCCCCAGGTAAGCAAGATGGTCGCGCCTTGGGCGAGCACGAACACGGGCCGCGAGATCGCGACGAGATCCAGCTCGTCCACGCGCGCGGCTAGAGATCTCGCGCGCTCCATCGGAACCGCAGCCGCGCGGCTCAACGGCGTGCGGCGCGCCCGGCCTTGGCAACCGGCGTCTTGAGACCCTCTATGAGCCTGAACACCGAAGCTCCCGCCTCCGCGCGCGCGGCCTCCGGGTCGGACGAGCGCGCGATGTGCATCCCCGCCTCGTTCAACGCTCCATGGAGCATGTGGGCCAGTGGCTCTATCGGCTGCGGCTCGATGACGCCTTGCTCGACGGCTTGAACGAGCGCCGCGCGGATGATCCCGAGGCCGTGGTGCTCGCCGATCTCGCGCCATTCCTCCCACCCGAGGACCGCGGGCCCGTCGAGCAGCACGATGCGTTGGTAGGCAGGGTCGATGCACGCATCGAGGAACGCGTCGATCCCCTGAACGACGCCTTCCCAGACCTCACCTTCCTGTAGAGCGCGCCCCGCGATCGACTCCGAGACGCCGCCGTTGACCTCCTGCAGAACGGCACGGAAGAGATCTCTTTTCCCGGTGAAGTGGTGGTAGAGCGCGCCGCGCGTCACCCGGCTACGACGAACGATCTCCTCCGTCGAAGTGTCCGCATACCCGCGCTCGGTGAACAGCTTGCGCGCGGCCTCGACCAGGCCCTTGCGGGTGGCCTCGGAGTTCTCTTCGCGGCGTGATTTCTCCTGCACCCGGCAACGTTACAGCGGGCCGCGCTTCGTACCCCGGCGGATGGTCGTGGGGTCGAGCCCATCGCAGCGCGTCGTGCACGCCTGCAACGGTTACCGTTCGTCGTCGCACGACCCCGACGACAGGAGCGAGGTGCAGTCCCCGACGCATACCACCGATCGCCGGACCCGCGTCGCCATCGTGGGGACCGGCTTCGCCGGCCTCGGCATGGCGATCCGGCTCAGGCAAGAGGGAATGAGCGACTTCGTCGTGTTG
>DATBND010000346.1:0-17463 GCA_036554505.1 Actinomycetota bacterium
TCCCGCGGTCGCAGAGGCGTCGGTCTACGGTGAGCCGCATCCGGAATGGGGGCAGCAGGTCTGTGCCCTGGTGGTCGGATCGTTCGGGAACCCGCTCGATCCCGAGCTGCTGCGCGAGTGGGCGCGCGAACGACTGGCCGGCTACAAGTGCCCCCGCCGAATACAGGTGGTCGAGGACCTCCCTCGGACCGTGACCGGCAAGGTGAGGCGCGGCCCCCCGGATTGAGCTGCCGGCGCCGATGCCCGTGGGTCTCTCGAGATCGACGCGATCGCTTGCGCTTCGTTCGCGCCGGCTCCCGGCTCGGCTATCGGCCCCGCTCTCCCTTCACTCCGAGAATCTCGCGAAGGTGTTTGTAGTAACGCTTCCAGGCATCGCGGGCGCTTGCGAAGAGCGATACCGAGACCACCGCGACTCCGGCAAGGGACGCGGGACGCTGCCACGGGAAGAGCCCTAGATCACACAGCCACATCACGTACGCGGCTATGAGGGCTACCAGCATGTTCGAGTAGAACTGGTAGTAGCGATAGTAGAGCTCCGTCATCTGGTTGTAGCTCGCCAGAGTGTCGGGGTCCTTGAGCTTCGTTCGATCGAGATCGGGTTGCCGCGTCGACGGGAAGAGCTCGAGGACGTTGTCGACGATCGCCCAGCGCACTCCGCTCGCAAAGACGCCTAACGCGACGGCAGCGAGCAGAACGAAGAGAAAACCTGCAACAGTCGCCTCGGCATTCGCCGCGATCCCGAACCAACCTCTTACTTCTTGCGAGAACTTGCTCAGGGCCCATAGGACGACGACGCCCGGAGAGATAAAAGCGATCGCGTACCCGAACGTGGTCTGCTGGATGGGTATCACTTAGTGCTCTTTTCGGCAGTCCTGAAGTCGTTCCTTTGCAAGGCACTCATTGCATACCCGGCCGTCCAGGTCCTTGCGATCTCGCTGGTCGTAGTCAGTCGTCGGCCAGAAGCTGCAGTTCGTACACACGTGCCACACCGAGCTTCGCCACCGCCGCCTGCATCTTCCGCCGCCATTAGTCATGTCAATTAGCCTAGCTTTGCCGGCAAGGGAGTGTCCTGCGCCTCACCTCCGGGGCCGACGACGTGCGCGAGGGCCCATTAGAGGTCCCTCGCCCGAACTACAGCCAGCTCCAACACCGCTTGATCACCGGCAAACCA
Source organism: Actinomycetota bacterium (assembly GCA_036554505.1). GTDB lineage: Bacteria > Actinomycetota > CADDZG01 > CADDZG01 > WHSQ01 > DATBND01. The sequence continues at coordinate 1,172 of DATBND010000346.1, forward strand.
CAGCGTCGTGAGGTGATGCGCGTACCTCACCCCTGCCGCGAACGCGAGATCGTCGAAGCAGGCGAGGCACAGGACGCCGTTTCGTAATTTGGAGGGAACTGCATCGCTCCAGATTCCGTCCGGGACATGGAAGTCGAGCTTGTCCGCGTTACCGCACCGATGACACCGTTGTCGGTGGCTCTCTGCACGGAACCGCCGCGCGCGCCGCATACGGCGCACCTCAAGACCTGGGAGGGGGCTGTGAGAGCGCCATCGTCCGCGAGACGTTCTCGCTGAGCCCGTTGCGACCTCTGATCAGTTGTGCTCATCGAGGGCGGTAGATCAGAAGTGATCAGTGTCCGACACCCGCCGAAGTCGTCGTATTACGAGCCCAGCTCTCTAGAAGAGCGCCGCGGACAAAGCCTTGCGCGTGCTGAGCGCGTGTGGGTCGTCGACCGGCACGGTGTCGAGCAGGCTGAGCAGATGCTTTCGGGCGCGATCTCTGTCGTCGCCGGCCGTGATGCGAACGAGGGCGACGAGCCGATCGAGCGCCGCCCCGACCTCTCCACCGGACATCTCGACGTCGGCGAGCGCCATGACCGACTCGACGTCGGACGGATCCGCTTCGACGCGGCGGTGTAGCTCGGCGCGATCCACTCCGGCCGTCCGTTCCGCCAGCTCCAGGCGCGCGATCGCGGCGCGTGCTTCGGCGCGTCCAGGCTCGGCGGCGAGCACGCGCCGGTAGCCCTCGAGGGCACCGGCTACGTCGCCGGTCGCCTCCAGCCGAGCGGCTGCCTCGAGCTCGACGTCGACCGCCGAGGGGCCGAGCTGTCGGAGCCATTCGCGCACTTGCGGCTCGGGCAACGCCCCGACGAACTCCGCGACCTGCTTGCCGTCCTTGAACGCACGCACGGCCGGAATGCCCTGCACGCCGGCCGCGGACGCAAGCCGCTGGTTGGCGTCGACGTCGACCTTGGCCAGCACCCACTCACCGCCGGCCTCGCCCGCCAGCTTCTCGAGCACCGGCCCAAGCGACCGACACGGCCCACACCACTCCGCCCAAAAATCCACAACCACCGGCACCTGATGCGACCGCTCGATCACATCCCGCACGAAATTGGCCTCGGATACGTCCATCACACTCATCTCTCCCTAGAACGCAAGAGCGAGGACTCGCCTTCCCCGCGCAAAGTCGCTCGGCCGCAAGCACCCGGGCCCGGGCGCAAGTTGGTAGCGGTCTGGCTACCGCCGAAACGGCGGCGCCCCCCGAGCGAAGCGTTAAAAAACGATCTGCCGGAGCGAGCGGGGGCGCCGTCGGGCTCGGCGAACCCGAACCAGATACCGCGGGGCTTGGGGTTAAAGCCCTTGCGTTCAGCGGCGGGAGGCGAGCTCCTCGCACTTCGTGCGTATCGCCTCGGCCGCTTCGGTGAGCTTGGCGATCTCGTCGGCGTTGAGCTCGAGCTCCACGATCTCGGCCACGCCGGCGCGGCCGAGCTTCGCCGGGACCCCGAGGTAGACGTCGGCGATCCCGTATTGACCCGAGACCCAGGCGCACGTGGGGTGAACGTCGTTCGCGTCCGAGAGGATCGAGTTGACCATCGCCGCGGCGGAGCTCGACGGTGCGTAGAACGCGCTCCCCTTCTTCAGGTAGCCAACGATCTCGGCCCCCGCGTCGCGCGTGCGCTGGAACAGCTCCTCGAGCGTGGGCTCGTCGACCAGCTCCGGCAGCGGCTTGCCCTGCACAGTGGCGTGTCGCGGCAGCGCCACCATCTGGTCGCCGTGCGAGCCGAGCGTTATCGCGTCCACCGACGCGGGCGGCACGTCGAGCTTCTCGGCGATGAAGAAACGAAGCCTCGACGAGTCGAGGACGCCGGCCATCCCCATCACGCGCTCCTTCGGGAACCCCGACACGAGCGACGCCAGGTAAGTCATCTCGTCGAGCGGGTTCGAGACCACGATGATGATCGTGTCCGGCGAGTGCGAGGCGATCCGTTCGGTCACGCCGCTGACGATCTCGGTGTTCTTGTCGAGGAGGTCCATGCGGCTCATGCCGGGCTGGCGCGGCAGGCCGGCAGTGATCACGACGACGTCGGAGCCTGCCGTGTCGGCGTAGTCGTTCGTCCCGACGACGCGCGACTCGAAGTTCTCGACGGGCGCCGACTGGTTGATGTCGAGCGCGAGCCCTTGTGGCAATCCCTCGACGATGTCGACCATCACGACCTCGTCGGCAAGGCCCTTCTCGGCGATGCGGCGCGCGGTGTTGGACCCCACGTTGCCCGCTCCGACGACCGTTACCTTCTTTCGCCCTTCAGCCATCTGTTCGTTGCCTCCTCCTGCAGCGTGCGCCGTTGCTACGCCGCGCCCTCGAGCTTCTCGATGATCCCGTCGGCCACTCCGGACGTGCCCACCGCTGTGGGGTCGTCCCGGCTGGGCTTCATGTCGTAGGTGACGTGCTTGCCCTCGACGATGACGTCGGCGATGGCGCGCTCGAGCCTGTCGGCGGCGTCGCCCTCCTCGAGGTGCCGCAACATCAGAACCCCCGAGAGCATCATCGCCATGGGGTTGACCTTGTTCTGGCCCGCGTACTTCGGAGCAGAGCCATGGGTTGGCTCGAACACTGCTGCGTCGTCGCCGATGTTCCCACCAGGCGCGACGCCCAGCCCACCGACGAGCCCGGCCCCCAGGTCCGACACGATGTCGCCGTAGAGGTTCGGCAGCACGAGGACGTCGTAGAGCTCGGGCTTCTGCACGAGCTGCATGCACATGTTGTCGACGATGCGGTCCTCGAACTCGACGCCCGAGTCCTTGTACTCCTCCGCGACCTCGCGCGCCGTCGCCAGGAACAGGCCGTCGGAGAACTTCATGATGTTGGCCTTGTGGACCGCCGTGACCTTCTTGCGGCCCTCCCTGATCGCGTAGTCGAACGCCGCTTTGACGATTCGCCTCGTCCCGGTGATCGAGATCGGCTTGATGGAGATCCCGGAGTCCTCGCGGATGCGGCGAGCCCCGAGCTCGGACATGAAGTCGATGAGCTTGCGGGCTTCCGGGGACCCCTGCTCGAACTCGATGCCGGCATAGAGATCCTCGTGGTTCTCTCGAACGACGACGAGGTCGATGTCCTCGTAGCGGGAGCGTACGCCGGGGTAGGACTTGCACGGCCTCAGACACATGTAGAGGTCCAGCTCTTTTCGTAGCGCGACGTTGACGCTGCGGAAGCCCGTCCCCACCGGAGTAGTGATCGGTCCCTTGATCGCGATCTTGTTGGTGCGGATCGACTCGAGCACCTGGTCGGGCAACGGGGTGCCGAACTCGTCCATCACGTCGACGCCGGCGTGCTGGACGTCCCAGTCGAACTTGACGCCCGTAGCTTCGAGGACCCGGCGGGTTGCTTCGGCGATCTCGGGACCAGTTCCGTCCCCCGGTATCAAAGTCACGCGATGAGCTGTCTGCGACATACAGGACTCCCGTGATCGAAGGCTCGACTGAGGAATTAGGGCTCTTAACCTACCTGATAGCCTTGGCCCCCCAAGGGAGTGAGGGGCTCCGGCCCCATAGCAGAAAGGCACGATTGCTTAGATGGCTGCCCCCGGCAAGGGACTCGAAGGTGTCGTAGCGGCAGAGACCGCGATCAGCGACATCGACGGCAAGGAAGGGCGCCTTTCGTACGTCGGTTACGACATCCACGACCTCGCGGACAACGCGACGTTCGAGGAAGTCATCTACCTTCTGCAGAACCTCGAGCTCCCCACCGGTCAACAGCTCGAAGACATCAAGCGACAGATCGCTGCGGAGCGCGAGCCCAATGATCTCGTCATGAAGCTCCTCCCCTATCTTGCGGAGAGCTCCTCGCCGATGTCGATGCTGCGTACCGCAGTGTCGGTGTCGTCGGCCAAGGATCCCGACGGGTGGGACACCTCGGAAGAGGCGAACTACCGCAAGGCGATCCGGCTCTGTGCCGTGCTGCCCACGCTCGTCGCGTACTTCGACAGGATGCGCAAGAACGAGCGGGTCGTCCCACCCGACGAGAGCTTGAGCCAGGCCGCCAATCTGCTGTGGATGCTCAAGGGCGACAAGGCCGACGACGAGCAAGCCCACATCTTCGACATCTGCCTTACGTTGCACGCGGACCACACGATGAACGCATCGACGTTCGCCGCGCGGGTGTGCGCGGCAACTCTCTCTGACATCCATTCAGCGATAACGGCTGCGATCGCTGCGCTCAAGGGTCCTCTTCACGGCGGCGCCAACGAGCAAGTGATGAAGATGATCAAGGAGATCAAAGAGCCGTCAAAGGCGCGCGACTACACCATCAACAAGCTTCGCAACAAGGAAAAGGTCATGGGCTTCGGTCATCGGGTCTACAAGACCGAGGACCCACGCGCCACGCACCTTCGTCGGATGGCCAAGGAGCTCGCCGAGAAAACCGGCGATCCCAATAACTACGAGATCTCACAAGAGATCGAGAAAGCCGTCATGGACGAGAAGGGCATCTATCCGAACGTCGACTTCTACGCGGCCTCGGTGTACGGCTATCTCCAGATCCCCACCGACTTGTTCACGACGATCTTTGCGTGCAGTCGGGTATCGGGTTGGACCGCGCACGTGCGAGAGCAGTACGCCGACAACCGGTTGATCCGCCCCGACCACGAATACGTCGGGCCCGACCCGCGCGGCTGGGTCCCTCTCTCCGAGAGATAACGCGAAGAGGCGCCCTTTCGGGCGCCTCCCGGCCGTACCCCCTCTGGCACGACTGCTTGCTTTCTCGTTAGCGACTGGCTAGTTGTCGCCTCCGCCTGGGCCCGAGTTGTCGCCACCGGACTCGTCGTCGTCATCGTCATCGTCGTTACGGCCGTTGCCGGGGCCTGAGTTGTCGTCGTCGTCATCCCCGTTGCCCGGGCCCGAGTTGTCGTCGTCGTCATCGTCGTCGTCACGGCCGTGCCCGTGCCCGCGTCCGGGGTTGTCCTCGTCCTCCCGGTCGTCGTCGTTGCCGTGACCGGAGTTGTCGTCGTTGTCGTCGTCATCGTCGTCAGTTGCGCTGGGGCTGGGCGTCGGTGACGGTGTCGGGTCGTCGTCCCGGTCGTCGTCACCCCGCCGGCCCGGGCCCGAGTTGTCGTCGCCCCGACCCTCGCCGTTGCCCGGCCCCGAGTTGCGACCCCGACCGCGACCCCTGCGCCCGCGGTCGCCGTCCTCGTCTTCGTCTTCGTCTACGGCCGTTGACGTCGGTGACGGCGTCGGAGCAGCCGAGGCCGCTCTGGCCGCGGCCACGCGCTTACCGCCCCGTGGACTCCCACCGTCTCGCACATCGCCCGGCCCCGATTGAGCGAGCGCCGCCACGGCCCCCGCCAACGCCAGACACAGGGCGGTCGCCACGACGACCGTCTTCCTCGTGAGCTCCATCGCCGACGCACCTCCCGCTCTTGGGACGCCGATGCACGCCCCCCTCACATCCCGTAAGCGCCGGCCGTCCGGGAAGGGATACGCGTCTGTGAAAAGTCGGGGCCGGAGATTCAGAACGCGGCCGCACAACCATGTCCGTGGGAAAGCTGCGGTGCATGCGGTGCATGCGGTCCATGCGGTACACGGCGTACCTCATGTACCGCATGCACCGCACGATTTTCACGGATGCATAGGGACGGCTCGGGCTCCGCCGTTCGGGAGCGGATGCCCGGGCGGGCGGACGTCCCTAGAGAACGGTGCGGCGCGCCAGGGCGACGGTGTTCTTCAGCAGCATCGCAATCGTCATCGGGCCGACGCCGCCGGGGACCGGGGTGATAGCGCCCGCGATCTCGACGGCCGCCTCGAAGTCGACGTCGCCGACGATGCCGTCCTCGGTACGGTTGATACCGACGTCGATCACGGCCGCTCCCGGAGCGATCATCGGACCGGTTATCGCCTTCGCCCGGCCGATGGCGGCGATGAGGATGTCGGCCCGGCGCGTGTGCTCGGCCAGGTCTTTGGTTCCGGTGTGGCAAACGGTCACCGTCGCGTTTGCGCCGGGTCCCTTCTGGAAGAGCATGGCCGCCACGGGCTTGCCCACGATGTTCGAGCGCCCGACGACGACGACGTTGGCGCCCGCCACCTCGACCCCCGAACGGACGAGGAGCTCCTGGATGCCGGATGGCGTCGCGGGGGCCACCAGCCGATCGCCGGACAGCAGACGTCCGAGGTTGCACGGATGGAAGCCGTCCGCATCCTTGCTGGGGCTGACGAGATCGAGGATCAGCTGCTCGTCGATGTGCTCGGGGAGCGGGAGCTGCACCAGGATTCCGTGGACGTCCGCATCCGAGTTGAGCGAGGTGACCAGTGAAACGAGATCCTCTTGCGAGGTGCTGGCGGGAAGGTCGTGATCCCACGCCCTCATGCCGGCTTCGGCCAGGGCCTTTCGCTTGCTGTTCACATAGATCTTCGACGCAGGGTCATCGCCAACGAGCACGGTCGCGAGCCCCGGAGTGACGCCTTTGCCGCCGAGCTCTTTCACTTCCTCGGCAACCTCGGCTCGTACCTCCGCCGCGATCGCCTTTCCGTCGATGATCTTTGCCGTCATCTCGCGCCTCTCGTCCTGGATCGTCTGGAATGTCGCTCGCGATCGATCCTACTCAGGCGCGCATACGGGTCCTGCTCGATCTCGCCTTTGCTAGGGTGGTTGCATCATGCGAGCCGAGAGAGCCGCCCCGGTGCATTAGGCGTTCGCCGCGCCCGAGCTGTTCACAGCTCTCTTTCCCGCGTCTCTCGTCTCGATCCGGCTCGAAGCTTCACATCCCGCGCGCCGGCATGAAGCCCCCGAGGAGCATGCATGAGTCAAAACCCAATGGCACCGTCCTCCGGCACCGCGCCGGAGCACATCCCACCCGAGCTCAAGTCGGGCCCGCTGGGGCGTCTGCGCGACATGAAGATCCTGCGTCCGTTGAAGATCAAGGACTTCGCGCTGTTGTGGGCCGGGATGTCGATCTCCCTGTTTGGAGACGGCATCTACTTCGTCGCGATCGCGTGGCAGGTCTACGAGATCGAGAACACGCCCGCCGCTCTCTCCATCGTCGGGCTTGCATCCACGCTGCCGCTCGTGCTCTTCGTACTCGTCGGCGGGGTTGTGAGTGATCGTTTCGACCGGCGAAAAGTGCTCATCGCATCCGACGTCGTCCGGGGCGTCGCAATAGCCGGGATAGGCGTCCTTTCGCTGATCGACGCGATACAGCTGTGGCATGTCATCGCTCTCGTCGCCGTCTACGGCGCAGGCGACGCGCTCTTCGGCCCCGCCTTCGGCTCGATCGTGCCGGATGTCGTCCCCCAGCACCTCCTCGTCGAGGCGAACTCGATCGATCAGTTCATGCGGCCGTTCGCGTTCCGTCTTCTGGGTCCCGCCCTCGGGGGGCTGATAATCGCCGCAGTCGGAGTGGGCTGGGCATTCGTAATCGACGCGTTCACGTTCGTCGCGTCGGCCGTGGCCGTCGGGATGATGACGCCGAAGCCGTTGATCGAGCGGGCCAAGACGACCGTTCGCGGCGCGTTGTCCGACGTCGCCGAAGGCTTCCGTTTCGTCCGCGCTCATACGTGGCTGTGGGGCACGCTGGCGGCCGCGGCATTTTCCCTTCTCGTCTACATGGGGCCGATGCAGGTGCTGGTGCCGTTCATCGTCAAGAACAAGCTGAGCGGAGGCGCTGCCGACATCGGCTGGGTCTACGCCGCCGGAGGAGTGGGGTCGGTCTTGACCGCCTTTGCGATCGGCCAGGCCGGCCTCCCGCGCCGCCACATAACGTTCATGTACGTGGGCTGGGCACTCGCCGTAGGCGGCCCGTTCGGCTTCGCGCTGTGCACCGAGATCTGGCAGGCGCTGCTCGTGAGCTTTGCCCAGTGGTCGGGGGTCACCATGGGATTGGTCGTGTGGATGACGCTCTTGCACCGGTTGGTCCCCGGCGAGCTCCTTGGACGCGTCACGAGCTTCGACTGGCAGATGTCGGTCGCGCTGGTACCCGTCTCGTTCGCGCTCACCGGCTGGGTGTCGGATCAGATCGGAGTCGACGCCACGCTCTTGTGGGGCGGGGGCCTGGGCGTGATCATCACGCTCGCGTTCTTGTTCCTCCCCGGCATGCGCGACACGGAACGAGACGCGACGTTCGAGCTCCAGCCGGCGCTACAGGAGGGCTAGTTGCTCCAGTCCGGGTGCTGATCGGACCCGGGATCGTCCGTTAGCCGCGTCAATCCTGTCCCGTCGGTTTGGATCCGGTAGATGTCGTAACCCGTCCCGGCCTGCGCGTAGAAGACGATCGCTTCTGCGGAAGGGGACCACGACCCGGGGCGAGCATCGAGCGGACCTTCGAAGACCACACCTTGAGTACCGTCGCGCGTGACCGTATACAGACCGTGCTTGAACACCGAACGGGAGATGGTCCTTCCATAGAGGATCTTGTCCCCATCCGGCGACCATTCGGGGTGGAACTCGACGAGTGAGTCGTCGGTCAGCGCCCGCTTCTTGTAGCCGTCGCTGCAACAAAACCTCGTGGTGAAGAGATCGTAGGAATCGTAGTACTCGATGAACGCAAGACGCTTTCCATCCGGCGACCATGTCGGGTCCACATTCGTGGAGTTCTCGTCCTGAAGCGAGATCGCTCGGCTTCGTTTGCCGTCGACGTGCAACGCAACGACGTCTCCACCATCCATGAGAGGGCTTTCGGACGCGAACGCTATCCATTTGCCGTTCGGCGACCATGCGGGATCGCTCTCGTACCAAGGCTTCGCGGTGGTGAACGCCTGCTCCTCGCCCGTGGTGGCGTCGACGATGTAGAGGTCGCTGTTCTCGGCCCCCACCTCGCGCACGAAGACGATCCTGCGGCCGTCGGGTGCCCAATCGGGAGAGTGGTCGTCTACGGAGTTGTCGGTGATCTGGCGGACGTCGGAACCGTCCGGGTTCATCACGAAGATCTCCGCGTCACCATCTCTCGTGCTGGCGAAAGCGATCAGGCCTTCGTCGGGACTCTGCTGGCGCACGACCGAGGGCGCGAGCGACGGTGCCGCGTGGGTCGTAGGCGACGCGGTAAGCAGCACCAAGGCGGCTCCGAGTGCCAGCCATGCCTTCCCCATCCAACCTAGGTTCTCCGCCTGTCGGTCACGACCTGCCCTCCGCCGGCCGCCTACGGACGAGGTCCCTAGTGGCGGAAGTGGCGGCGGCCGGTGAAGAGCATCGGGATGCCGTGCTCGTCGGCCGCGGCGATCACCTCTTCGTCGCGCACAGAGCCCCCGGGCTGGATCACCGCCACCGCGCCGGCTGCGACCGCGGCGTCGAGGCCGTCACGGAACGGGAAGAACGCGTCCGAGGCGCACACCGTCCCCCGGGCGCGCTCGCCCGCGCGCCGCGCGGCCAGCTCCGTAGATTCAACGCGGCTCATCTGGCCCGCGCCGACCCCGACCGCGGTCTGATCCTTTGCAAGAACGATCGCGTTCGACTTGACGTGCTTGGCGACGATCCACGCAAACCGCAGGTCGGCCCACTGCTCCTCGGTCGGCTGCGCGCGCGTCACGACTTTCGCGTCCGTTCCGTCGTCGGGAGGGTCGGCCGACTGCACGAGCATCCCTCCTGCGACGCGTCGCACGTCGATCTCCGGCCGTGACGAGGACGCCGCTTTGAGGATGCGCAGGTTCTTCTTCGCGGTCAACGCGGCGAGGGCCGCATCGTCGAAGGCCGGAGCAATGACGACCTCGGTGAATACCTCGGCGATCGCCTCCGCCGTTGCGCCGTCGCACGGCGCGTTGAGGGCGACGATCCCGCCGAACGCCGACGTGCGGTCGCACTCGAGCGCCTTCGCATACGCGGACGCGAGATCGGTCCCGAGCGCGGCACCACACGGGTTCGAATGCTTGATGATCGCGGCCGCGGGCGACTCGAGCTCCGCGACCAACCGCCACGCCGCATCGGTGTCGAGCAAGTTGTTGTAGGAGAGCCCCTTGCCGTGGAGCTGTTCCGCGGCCGCAAGCCCGGCCGCCGGCCCTGCGTTTCGATAGAACGCGGCGACCTGATGAGGGTTCTCGCCATAACGGAGATCGTCGACCTTCTCGACGTTGAGCACGAGCCGGTCGGGGAACTCGTCGCGCGGCATCAGGTAGCGCGCTATTGCGGCGTCGTACGCCCCGGTGTGCTGGAAGGCGGCGTGCGCAAGCCGGCGCCTGGTCTCGGCGGACACGTCCCCCTCGGCCTTGATCTCCTCGAGAACGCGTCCATACTCCGCCGGGTTCACGACGACGGCGACCGAGAGGAAGTTCTTCGCCGCGGCGCGCACCATGGCCGGGCCCCCGATGTCGATCTGCTCGACCGCGTCGGCCTCCTTGATGCTGGGATGGGCGATCGTGCGCTCGAACGGATAGAGATTGCAGACGACGAGATCGATCGGGACGATGCCCTGGTCGTCCAGCTGCTGCATGTGATCGGGCTTGGTGCGGTCGGCGAGGATCCCGCCGTGGATCTTGGGATGAAGGGTCTTGACGCGTCCGCCGAGGATCTCCGGCGCGCCGGTGACATCCGCGACCTTCTTTACGGGCACGCCGGCCTCGGCGATTACCTTCGCTGTGCCTCCCGACGACACGAGCTCGTAACCACAGTCGACGAGCCCACGCGCGAGCTCGACGATCCCGCTCTTGTCGGAGACGCTCAGAAGTGCGCGGCGGACTGTCACGGCCGGCATCCTACGGTGGCCCCACCTTCGGCTGCCTCGGCAGCCTCGTCGCGCCCACTACTCGGCGGGGAGGTCGATGACCCGGCGCTCGACGTCGAACTCGTCGGCGATGCCCGACAGGCTCACGTAGTCGACGGTCACGGACGACCCCGGCGTCAGATAGATGATCTCGGCCTCGTAGGGGATGTCGGTCTCCACGATGAACGAGCCCAGGCCGGTAGCGCCCGCGGAGCCAACCTCCAGGACCAGCGTCCCCTCGACCTCCTCGACGGAGCGTTCGTGGGTATGGCCGGCGAGCACGAGCGGCACGTCTCCGTACGATTCCTCCGCAAGGCGCGCGTCGTGCACCGCAAGGACGTCGGGCCGCAGCGTTCGGACCGCCTCGCCGACCTCCTCGGCCTCGGCCAACCGGATCTCGTTGCCCTCCTCGGTCGAAGTCTCAGCGTCGGCGGTGAACGTCGGATCGGCCCACCCCAGCACGTCGAAACCCTCGACGTCCTCGACCTCTCGATCGAGCAACGTCACCCCTGGCAGGGCGGCGATGGCGGCCCGGTTCGACGTCGAGTCGTGGTTGCCCGGAACGAAGATGTACGGGACTCCCAGATCGCCTACCGATTCGGCGACGCGCGCCTCGACTCGCTCGCCAAACGAGGTGAGGTCACCCGTATCGATCACGGCGTCGACGTCGAACGCCCGCGCGAGCCGTTGTGCGAACTCGATTCCCAGAAAGTTCGAATGGACGTCGCTGACATGGAGGATCGTCACCGCGCTCGATTGCACGTCGAGGTCCGGGTCCGTCGCGACCGTAAGGAACCGGGAGAGTCGCTGGGCGAGGGCCTCGTATCGCCCGCCGAGCGCCTCGAACGACTCGATGCCCTGCTGTGCCTCCTCGATGACCTGCGGGGCCCTCCTTAGAGCACCCGTGAAGCGCGGCTGTTCGAACGCGCGCTCGTCGAAGCTATTCGTCGTCAACGCCAGGGTCGCGACGGCGGCCACGATGCTGCCCACCGTCGCCGCCACGAAATGCGACGGCCGCCGGCGCGGCAACAGCCCAGCGGCCAGCACGCCTGCACCGAGACCGACGAGCAGGAGCCGGAGAGCAAGTCCGTTCGCGAGCGATCGGATCTCCTGCTCGATCGTCGGGGTCAGTGCCGCGAGCGACGGATCGGCTCGGACCCGGCTCTCGAGCTCCGCGACGTCGATCTCCGCGAGCGAGATCTCGAAGTCGAGCGGCCCGTCGTGCGTGTCGGCCCACACCGCGCCCAAGGGCGGAGCGACGAGACTCGTGGTCCCGGCGCCAAGTCCCGCCCGGCCGGCGATTCGCACCGGCCCGATCGCGCGGCTGACCGCGGGGACGAACGGCAGCAGCGCGAGCCACGCTACGGCTCCGGCCGCGGCGAATAAGGCAAACCGAAGGCCGAGCGATCCGCGGGGACGAAGGCGACGCATGTCGAGCGAGGATACGGACAACCTGGGCGCTAGCTATGACGTCCGGAAAGGCCGCTCCTCTTAGCGGCTGGCGGGCCGCACTCGGCGGACCATTCCTCCGATCACGGCCAGCGGCAATACCGAGCGAGGCTCGTGCGCCATCCGCCACAGCCCTCCGTGCGCGGCGCCACGAACGAACAGCTCGTAGGGATGTGTGGTCGGGCTCGGCGTAGTGCGCAAGTCGTGCACCAGCAGTGCCGCCTGAAGGGCGCTGCTCGTCTGAGGCTCGAATATCTCGACGCCGAACCGGCCTGCACCCGCGTAAGCCGCTGCGAGGATCCTGTTCTTCAGGACCGAATGCGTCAGCGTCGCGGGCGCGACATTGGCCGATACGCGCACACCGTCGCGATCCGCCAACAGCGCGCGCCAGCGCTGCAACGCCTTGGCGAGCGCGTAGTTCGGACCTTGCTGTGGCACGAGGCAGTCGTACAAGCCCCACTCCCTGTCGCCGGCGTTGAGCGTCGCCGGGTACTGCGGCCGGTACATCCGGCCGGCGGAGAGTGCTCGCATCGCGCTCGCGCCGGGACGAGCGGCTTGCTTGGCGCGCGCCGCTTCCACCACGTCGGGCGTCACGGCGAACACATCCGTCGGCGTGGCGAGGTAGGCAAGGGCCGTCAACTGCTCACGGGACCTGACGCTCTCGACCAGGGCATCGACGGCGGTGGCCAGCCGCACGAACGTCGCGCCGTCGGCGTAGACGTAGTTCCCGACGACGAACGGACCGCCGATGTCGTGGAGCAACGTGGCGACCTCAGGCGTTTGCGTCAGGAGGTCGACGCCCGCGTCCTCGACCACGTCCCCGCTCGCGCCCTCGATGGGCACCGGCGCGTGGACACGGCCGGCGCCGTCCCGGGCCATGCCGGCTATCCGCTTCCACAACTCCGGGCGCGGCAGGTCGATCGCGATCACGTCGGCGCCCCACGCGCATAGCGAGCGCAGCGGCCCCATCTCGGATGCCGCGCCGAGCACGACGAAGCGGAGGTCGCTCAAGTCGAGCCAGGCGGGGCTCGACGCGACCGCCCTGACGGCCTCCGCCGCGGACGGCTCGATCACGTCGGTGTCCACCCACAGGTCGAGGCGCCGAGACAGGTCGTCTCCGGTCAAGAGCTGATTGCGATAAGGGATCGCAAGGTGACGTTCACGCTCGCCCGTTCCCTCGATCGTCACCGTCGTTAGATGCGGCTTGCCGTGCTCGGCCAGGGCTTCGTCGACGGGAAGGGCACGCCCTCCTCGGACGAACTCCAGCGACGAGTAGAGCTCCGCTACTCCCGCGTCGGCGATCGCGAGGGGTGCGTCGGCGTTGCGAGCCCCCGCGGCGATCAGCGCCCGGCCCGGCTCGATATAGGACTTCCGCCAGTCCTTCGTGGCGCGGATGCGCACGCCGAGATCTTGATCGACCGCGGCGGCCGCGGCCGCGAAGACGCGCTGGGCAACGCGCTGCGAGCTGCGTCGGCCGTCGACCGCGCGCAGCTGAACGCCGTCGAGATCCTCCGGAGGTTGCGACATGCGCGTACCGTACGAAATCGAATCTTGACCGTCCGGTCGACTTCGGCTAGCGCCATTACCGCCGAGCTGAAGGCGCTGCTTGCTTCCGTCTCACCAGCTCGTTGAACTCCTCGGCGCGCTCCCGGGCGACGTGGCGCAACGGCTCGAGAGGGAAGGGGGGAAATCGAAGAAGTCGCTGGTGCGAAGGAGGTTTCTCACGCGAACGCCCTTCTCGTAGCAGACGATGCCGCCGCGGGCCGAGCGCAGGGCAAGCACGGTGAACCCGATGCCGGCGACCACACACGGGATCGAAAGGCGCTGCTCCAATGTCACGCGCCTTGAATGTCGACCCCTCCGTCGCCGAGCTTGACCTTGCCTTCGAGGATCAGACGGCACGCCTGCGGAAGCATGCGGTGTTCGATCGCCTTGATGCGCGTGTGCAACGACTCCTCGGTGTCGTCGGCTTCCACCGGCACCGGCTCTTGGAGGATCGTCGGGCCGTGGTCGACCTCGCGATCCACGAAGTGCACCGTGGAGCCGGTCTCGGTCACACCGGCCTCGAGCGCGTCCCGCACGGAGTGCGCGCCCGGAAACGCGGGCAGCAAGGCAGGATGCAGGTTGATCAGCTTGCCTTCGAACGCGTCGACGAAGACCGGGCTCAGTATCCGCATGAATCCCGCGGATACGACCAGATCGGGATCGAACCCGACGACCTCGGCCCGCAGCGCGTCGCTCCACGTCTCGCGGTCCGGATAGTCCTTCATCGAGACGACCTTCGTGGGGATGCCGCGCGCTTGAGCCAGCGCCAACCCGGGGCACTCCCGGTCGGCGAGCACGGCCACGACGCGGCCGGGCACCTCGCCCGCCTCGCACGATTGAGCGAGGGCGTCCATGTTCGAGCCCGACCCCGAGATGAGGACGACGATGCGCCCGGCCATCACTCCGACGGAGCGAGCGCGCGCGCCAGCGCATCGAGCGCGCGCGGATAACGGAACTGGATGCCCATGTGCCCGGCGTCGAACAGGTCCAGCGAGTAGGCGATGCCGGCCTTGTCGAGCTCCTTCGCAAACGCCTGCGCCCCGAGATCCAGGTACCACTCGTCGGACTTCCCGGCGTCGATGTAGATGCACTTCATCGACGCAAGTGCCTCGAGTCGTTGCGGCGCCATCCGAACCGGGTCCCACTCGAGCCAACGCGCCCACACGTCGTCGAACAAGCGTCCGGTCTCGATATCGAACGGGATGATCGCCTTTCCGGGGTTCGCCTCGTCGGGTGAATAGCACGCCGCCATGCAATAGGTGTTCATCGGCGTGCCCATCGACTCGAATTCGAGCCTCTCCGCGGCCCGAAAGCGCTCCCAGAAGACGTCGAACGAGCCGTCGAACTTGTCCCGCAGGATGCGCGCCGTCTCGCGGAACTCCGGCAGGTAGCAGACCTCGAACAACGCGTCGCCGGAGTGCGTGGCCAGGCCTCCGAACACGTCGGGCCGCACCATCGGCACGACCATGGCTCCGTAGCCGCCGCTCGACTTCCCGGTGAGACCACGATGGTCGCGATCGGCGATCGTCGGGTAGTTGTCGTCGACGAACGCTACGACCTCGTCGCAGAGGTAGTCCATGTAACGACCCGTCGCGACGGAATTGACGTACTGCGAGCCTCCGTACGACGTCCACGCGTCGACGAACACGACGATCGCCGGCGGGACGTCGGCCGAGGCGAAGAGCTCGTCCACGCGCTCGAGCATGGTCGGCTCGAACGCGGCGCGGTTGAGCCACATGTCCACCTGGCCGGTCAGTCCCTGGATCAGATAGATCGACGGGTAACGGCGATCCGATTGCTCTGCGGCCCCCGGCGGAAGGTAGACGTAGAGCGGCCGCCGCGTGGGGTCGCCGAGCGGGTTGCCCGCCAGTATCTCCGACTCGACGACGACCTGTTCGAAGGTGCCTCGCAGCGCATCGCCGAACGGACCTCCGGCGGCGCCGTCCACTCGTCTCAAGGTCATGCGCCGGAACGGATCTCCTGAACGATCTCGGCCACCTCGGTCGGGTTGCGTCCCACTCGGATCCCCGCGGCCTCGAGCGCGTCGGCCTTTGCCTGCGCGGTCCCCTTGGATCCCGAGATGATCGCCCCCGCGTGACCCATCCGCTTGCCCGGAGGCGCGGTAAAGCCGGCGATGTACGCGACGACGGGCTTGTTCATGTTCGCGGTCACCCACGCCGCCGCGCGCTCCTCCGCGTCGCCGCCGATCTCACCGACGAGCACGACGAGCTCGGTCTCCGGGTCTGTCTGGAACTTCTCGAGCACGTCGATGAAGTCGGAGCCGGGGATCGGATCGCCCCCGATGCCCACGCAAGTGGACTGCCCGATGCCCCGCTGCGTCAGCTCGTGGACGATCTGATACGTGAGCGTGCCCGAGCGCGAGACGAGGCCGACGGGACCGGGTGCACAGATCTCGCCGGGGATGATCCCGACGTTCGCCTTGCCCGGCGAGATGACCCCGGGGCAGTTGGGCCCGATGAGGCTCACGCCGTTGCGCGCCCGCAAATAGGGCACCGCGCGCGCCATGTCCATCGCGGGAATCCCCTCGGTGATCGCGACGATCACCTCGATGCCCGCGTCGTACGACTCGAGGATTGCATCGGCGGCGAAACGCGGGGGCACGAAGACCATCGCGGTGTT
>DATBND010000434.1:0-3372 GCA_036554505.1 Actinomycetota bacterium
GATCCCGGACGCGCAGGTCGTCGTAGTCGATGCGTCCGCTCCTCGACAGAAGATGGAACGCGAACTGCAGCGGCTCCATGTGGGCGAACCGGCGCGTCGTCTCGAAGTACGCCTGGCTCTGGCGGGCCGCCTCCTGGAACCGCTCGACCCTGGGCTTGCGCTCGAGCTGGTACTCGACAAGCGCCTCCTTCACATCCGCCTTCGTCTCGAGCGCGTTCACGAGCGCTATCGAGTCCTCCATCGCGAGCTTGGTCCCGGACCCGATCGAGAAGTGCGCGGTGTGGGCGGCGTCCCCGACGAGCACGACGTTGCGGTGGTGCCACGTCGAATTCGTCAGGGTCGGGAACCGGATCCACTTCGAGTTGTTCGACATGAGCGTATGGCCGCGCAGATCGCTCTCGAACAACTTCTCGCAGTAAGACGTCGCGCCCGCGTCGTCCATCTCGTCCAGGCCGGAGCGCGCCCAGGTCGCCGCGTCGCACTCGACGATGAAGGTGCTCGTCTCCCCGTCGAAGGGATACGCGTGCGCCTGCCAGAAACCGGCTTCGTCGGACCGGAACGCAAACGTGAACGAGTCCAACACGCGCGTCGTGCCGAACCAGATGTATCGGGAGCTGCCGTGCACGACCCGCGGGCGAAAGACGTCCGCATGTGCCTCTCGGAGGATGCTCCGCACACCGTCTGCCGCGACCACCAGGTCGTACCCGTCGAGCTCGTCGACCGTCGCGACCTCGCGCTCGAGCTGAAGATCCACGCCGAGCTCCACGCACCGGTCCAACAGCAGGCCCAAGAGCGCCTTGCGCGCTATGCCCGAGAACACCTGGCCCCCGCACCGCACGACCTCGTCCCTGTAACGGACGTCGATCGCGTCCCAGATGATGAATCTCTCCACGATCTGCGAATAGGTCTTGAAGTCCGCCTCGCGAAAGGAGGTCAACGTCCGGTCGGAGAAGACCACGCCCCACCCGTACGTCGCGCCGGACGGGTTGCGCTCGATGACGGTGACCTCGTGCTCGGGCATGGCCTTGCGAGCCAGCAGCGCGAAGTAAAGGCCCGCCGGCCCGCCGCCGAGGACGCCGATGCGCACCGTTCAGACCCCGCCCAGGACGTCGGCCAGGCGCTCGAGCTGGTCGATCGTGCCCACCGCAGGGAGGAGCACGAGCTCGTCGCAGCCCGCCTCGGCGTAACCCCGCACGAACTGGGCGACGGCCTGGGGCGTGGCGAGCATCCCCTCGGCGATACGTTCGGCAAACGGCCTCGTGAACGCGTAGTAGTCGCGCACGTAGTCGCGTCCGGACGCGACCACGTCGTCGTCACCCAGCGCGAAGTAACCCTGTGCCCACAAGAGCGGGTCGCCCATCCGTCCCAGGTCGACCCACGCCGTCCGGGCTTTGCGCGCCGCCCTGTCGAAGGTCCTGGGCGGCCCGCCGCCGTGGACGTACCCGTCGGCAAAGCGCGCGAGCCGTAGGAACGTCACGTCGCTGAGCCCGCCCACGAGGACGGAGGGCCCGCCGGAGGTTGCCCCGTCAGACTCCCACCACGCGCGCATGTCCTCGAGCTGCTCCTCTAGACGATCGCCGCGCCCGCGGTGTGGAACACCGGCAGCGAGGAAGTCCTCGGCGCGCGCCCCGACGGCCACGCCCAACGTGAACCGCCCGCCCGATATCGCGTCCAGCGCCGCCGCCTCGCTGGCAAGCGTCGCGTGTCGGCGCAACGGCGCGATCACCACCATCGTGACCAAGCCGATCCGCGTCGTGACCGATGCGGCGGCGGCGAGTGAGGTCATCGGCTCGTAGCAGTCGTAACGGAGGCGGTCGACAACGCCGAGGCTCGAGAAGGGGCCCGCGTCCGCGCGGCGCGCCCACTCGAGGACGACCGACGGCGGCGTGCCGGGAACGCAACTCGGCAGGCCTACCCCGACGTTCATCGCTCGCTCCTTGTGATCCGCCCTCGCATCACGTCGGGGGAAGCTTATGGTTCAGCCGCAATGGACAGTCTCGCCCAGCCTCGCCCCGCTTCGGTCGTCGTCGAACGCCGGATCGAATGGTCCGACACGGACGCGTCGGGCTGGTGGCACAACACCGCCGGTTTCCGCTTCATCGAGGCGGCCGAGACGACCCTGCTGGAACGGCTGGGCCTCCTGCGCGATGTCTACGGCCGGCTCCCCCGAGTGCGGATCGCGGCGGATTTCAAAGGAAGGCTCGCGTTTCGCGATGTCGTCGAGTGCTCGATCGCGGTTCGGGAGGTCGGGACCACCTCGCTCGTCTACGACTTCGAGATGCGCCGCCAGGGCGAGCTGGCGATGACCGCCGAGGTCGTCGTCGCGTTGCTGGACGAATCGTGGCGCCCCGTCCCATGGCCCGATGCCTACCGGACGTTGCTCTTGACCGCAGGGCCACAACCGCCGGAGAAGCTGACCGTCGGTTAGCGTCTAGCCCATGCCTGCGCCGGATCCGGTCGACTTCCTCGACGTCGAGTCGTTGCTGACTCCCGAGGAGCGCATGATCCGCGACAGCGTGCAGCAGTTCGTCCGCAACCGCGTCGTCCCCGACATCGACAAGTGGTTCGAGGTGGGCGAGTTCCCGCGCGAGGTCGCGACCGAGCTGGGCTCTCTCGGTCTGCTGGGTATGCACCTCGAGGGCTACGGGTGCGCCGGAACGAACGCGGTGTCGTACGGGCTGGCGTGCATGGAGCTGGAGGCAGGCGACAGCGGCTTCCGCAGCTTCGTCTCCGTGCAGGGAAGCCTCGCGATGTTCCCGATCTGGAAGTACGGGTCGGAGGAGCAGAAGCAGCAATGGCTGCCGGCGATGGCGGCGGGCGAGGCGATCGGCTGCTTCGGCCTCACCGAGCCCGACCACGGCAGCGATCCGTCCGGGATGCGAGCGTCGGCGCGGCGGGACGGCGACGACTGGGTCCTCAACGGCAACAAGATGTGGATCACCAACGGGGGCATCGCCGACGTCGCGGTCGTCTGGGCGCGCACCGAGCAGGGCGTCCGCGGGTTCGTGGTGCCGCGCGCGGCCCCCGGTTTCTCCACGAGGGACGTCCACCGAAAGCTCTCTCTGCGCGCGTCGGTCACGTCCGAGCTGATCCTCGACGACTGCAGGCTCCCCGCGGACGCGGTCTTGCCGAACGTGACGGGCATGCGCGGCCCCCTGTCGTGTCTCAACGAAGCACGCTTCGGCATCGTCTGGGGCGCTCTCGGCGCGGCGCGCAGCTGTTACGAGACCGCGCTCGAATACTCGAAGACGCGCCGGCAGTTCGATCGGCCCATCGGGTCGTTCCAGCTCACCCAGGAGAAGCTGGCCAACATGCTCGTCGAGCTCAGCAAGGGATGGCTCCTGGCTCTCCATCTAGGGAGGCGCAAGGACG
>DATBND010000439.1:0-5147 GCA_036554505.1 Actinomycetota bacterium
CGAAGATGCTGGTGACGATGATCACGACTGCTGATAAACCAAACAACGCCAGCGCCACAGTCCAGAGAAGCGACGAATCCAGGCTTTCCAACCAGCTAGGCGAAACGGCCTCGCCACTCTCGAGGACGAGACCGGACTTCCTTAGGCGCGCGCTCGAATGGGGTGGACTCTGCAACCCGGCATCTTGATACGCGGCAATTGCGTTCTCCAACGTCGAAAGCGTTGCCGAGTCGACGAGCTCGAGGTACAGATGCTTCCTCAGGAGCTGGATCGAAGCAAGGGAGATAACAAGCGCGAGCACCGATGCCATCACCCGCGACATGCGGGTGGCATCAGGCGCCAAGGCAATGGAGAAAAGAAAGGCTTGAGCGGTAAAGCTCAAAGCTGGCGTTTGCCAGCCCATCTGGTCGTAGCTCGTTCTACGCTGACCGATGACTCCGTAGGTCGCAAGAAGCTTGGCGAGGCGGTCCCCACTGAGCTCTGCGTCGTCCATCCCACACCCCTCTCCCTCGGACGTTTACCCCTGCTCATCTGGGTCCTGAGTGGCACTCAAAGCTACAAGCGGCTTGGCGGGAGCCCAGCCGTGCTGACGATCGACCTGAGGACGACTCGGTCCCCTCCCTTCTCGCGACGAAACGAATCCTGCCGGATGCTCGACCTAGAGGAAGGACTTCTCGGCCAGAGCCGTGATCAGCTGCGGATAGACGAACGCGGCGACGAGCGCGAGGGCCGCAATCCCCATTGCGACGTTCAACAGGTAGGGCACCTCCACGGGGGACGACTCCTCGGGCGCGTCGAAGAACATCCGTTTGACGACGGCGAGGTAATACCACGCCGCAATGACCGCGTTGATGCCCATCACGATCGCGAGCCAGTAGACGTTGGCGAGGATCGCCGCCCTGAAGACGAAGATCTTTGCCCACGTGCCCGCCATCGGGGGCGCGCCCGCCAATGAAATGAGGAAGCCGGTCAGCAAGACGGCCAGAGCCGGGCTTCGTTGCCACAGGCCTGCGTAGTCGTCGATGAAGTAGGTGCCGCCTCGTCGCGCGAACGCGACCGCCGCGGCGAACGCACCCAGGTCCATGACTCCGTAGATCGCCAGGTAGATCAGCGCCGATTCGAACGCTTCGCGGTTGGCCGCGCCGCTGCCCGGGTCGATCAGCGCAAACGCGACGAGGACGTATCCGGACTGCGCGATCCCCGAATAGGCCAGCAGGCGGATGATGTGGCGCTGTCTGAGCGCGATGAGGTTGCCCACCGTCATCGTCGCGGCCGCCAGGACGGCGAAGATCGGGCGCCACGTGTCGGCCGCTTGCGGGAACGCCCGGAACATCAGCACGAGAAGCCCGACGAAGCCTCCGATCTTCGAGGCGGTCGAGAGGAACGCGGCGACCGGGGAGGGAGCGCCCTCGTAGGTGTCGGGGGCCCAAAAATGGAACGGCACGGCCGAGATCTTGAACGCGAAGCCCACGACGACGAAGAACACAGCCAGCACGATGATCGGGTCGTCCGCCGCGCCGATGGACCTTCGGATGGCGTCGATCTGCGTCTCTCCGGTGACCCCGTAGATCAACGACATGCCGTAGAGCATCACGGCGGTCGAGAGCACGCCGAAGAGGAAGAATTTCAGCGACGCCTCGTTCGACTTCGCGTCGCCTTTGCGCAGCCCGGCCATGATGAAGGCCGGCACGCTGATCAGCTCGATCGCGATGAAGATCGTGATCATGTCGCGCGCGCTCGCCATGACGAGCCCCCCGAGGAGCGAGCACAGCATCAGGAAGTAGTACTCGCCCTGGTAGTAGCGACCGCTGCGGAAGTAATGGAACGAGATCGCCAGGATGATCAACCCGATCACGCAGAACAGCCCTTTGAACAGCAATGCGAACGAGCTGACCTCGAACGAGCTCGAGAGAGTCGTAGAGCTCTCTCCGATGAGGGAGACGATCGCGGCGAGCGTCCCGAATATCCCGGCCGCGGCAAGCGGCATCGCCAGCCACTTGCTCTCCCTCGGCAGGAACAGGTCGGCGACGAGCACGACGAACGCCGCGAGCGACAACACGATCTCCGGAGAGAGCGCGTGCCAGTCGACCGCGGGCTGAGCGATGGTCTCGACCACTGACTACCCCTAGGACCCGAACAACCGGGCGATCTGGTCGACGGCGCCGTCGGTCACCCCGAGGATCATCTTCGGGTAGAGCCCGGCGGCGAGGATGAGGATCAGCAGAGGCGTCCACGCGTACCACTCGAGCGGACGGACGTCGAAGATGCCCTTGCCCTCGGCGAAGCGCTCGGGGATCCTCCCCATGTTCACGCGCTGGATCGTCCACAGGAAGTAGCCCGCGGTCAGCACCGTCCCAATGCCGCCCCCCACCATCAGCACGCGGAACAGGCCTACGTTGAGGCCCGGCGCGGGGTTGTACGCGCCGAGCAACGCGAGGACCTCGCCCCAGAAACCGGCGAGGCCCGGCAGTCCGAGGGACGCGATCGCGGTGTAGGTCAGCAGCGATCCGTAACGGGGTATCTGCTGGAGCATCCCGCCGAGCTCGGCGATCTCACGCGTGTGATAGCGCTCGTGTATCGACCCGGCGAGGAAGAAGAGCATCCCGGTGATCAAGCCGTGCGCCACCATGCCGAACACGGCCCCGTTCAATCCCGTCGGTGTAAGGGTTGCGATGCCGAGCATCACGAAGCCCATGTGACCCACCGACGAGAACGCGATCAGACGTTTCAGGTCGCGCTGGGCCATGCAGCACAACGCTCCGTAGATGATCGCTATCACCGCGAGGATGCCGATGATCGGCGCGTACGCCACGGCCCCGTCGGGGAGCAGCGGGATCGCGATCCGGATGAAACCGTAGGTGCCCATCTTCAGAAGGATGGCCGCCAGCAGGACGGAGCCGACCGTGGGCGCTTCGGTATGCGCGTCGGGCAACCACGTGTGGAACGGCCACATCGGCACCTTGATCGCGAAGCCGAGGAAAAGCCCGAGGAACGCGAGGTTCTGAAACAGCTCGGTGCCGAACGGGGCCATGCGCTGGAGCCTCAGCATGTCGAACGTCTCGGCCCCGGTCTGGAAGTAGATCGCGAGGAAGCCCAGCAGCATGAAGATCGAGCCGAACAACGTATAGAGGAAGAACTTCACGGCTGCGTACTGCCGGTTCGGACCGCCCCAGATGCCGATCATGAAGTACATCGGGACGAGGACGAGCTCCCAGAACACGAAGAACAGCACCAGGTCCAGCGCGATGAACGACCCGTTCATGCCGGTCTCGAGCAAGAGGATCAGCGCGAGGAACGCCTTGGTCTTACCCGGGCTCGGGACGTGCCACCAGCAATAGATCATGCACAGGAAGCAGACGAGCACGGACAGCTCGAGGAGCGGCAGCGAGATCCCGTCCACTCCGACGTGATAGCGAGATCCGATCTGCGGGATCCACGACTTGTTCACCTCGAGCTGCATCCCGCTCGCCCCGAAGTCGTAACGGAACAGGACCAGGACCCCGGCCACGAGCGCGAGGAAGGCGGCGACGGTCCCGACGATCTTCACGAGCCGTTCCTGCGCGGCCGGAACGAACATCAAGACGATCGCTCCGACGATAGGCAGGAAGGTCGCGAGGCTTATCCCCCAGTCGTCAACCCATTCCATGAATCGTTTGCCCCCTTCTGGCTCAGCCCAAGATCACGAACAGCGCCACGAACACGGCGATCGATGCGAACAGCACGGCCGCGTAGCGCTGAACCTGCCCTGATTGGATGTAGCGAAGCAGCCCGCCCGTCATCCCCGTGATGCCCGCGGCGCCGTTGACGGCGAAGTCGACGACGTCCTGGTCGAGCACGTCGTAGGTGACCTTCGCGGTCGCGAGCGTCCCCTTGGCCGTGCCGTTGACGACCCCGTCGAGGATGTTTTGGTTCACCCAGTTGGCGACCCTCGACAGGCTGTACTGGATGGGCCTCACGATGTAGCCCATGTAGATGTCGTCGAGGTAGTACTTGTTCTCGACCAAGCGGTAGGTCCACGCGAACGGGCCGGCAAGCACGTCGTACTTCCATCTGTTCTTGGCCCAGATCTGCCACCCGATGAACACCGCGAACAGCGCGAGAGCGACGGACCCGACAGGAAGGATCATGTTGTAGACGGTGGAGAAGCCGGGATGCTCGTGGCCGGGAATCGTTATCCAGTGCTTGAACACGCCGACGACCGGGAAACCGAGGAAGCCCACGCCGATCGTCGCGATTGCCAGGATCCACAGCGGCGTCACCATCGAGCCCGGGCTCTCGTGCGGGGTGCCGTGTCCCCGGTACTCGCCCCAGAACGTCTTCACGCACGCGCGGGTCATGTACAGAGCGGTGAGGAACGCGGTCACCACCGCGGCCACGAAGACGATCAGGGCGGTCGCCTGCCGGCCCTCGCTCGCGGCGCGCAGCGCCTCGCCGATGATCTCGTCCTTCGAAAAGAACCCGGCGAGCGGGAAGATGCCGGCGAGCGCGAGCGATCCGATGATGAACGTCCTGAAGGTGTGCGGCATGTACTTACGTAAGCCGCCCATGTCGCTCATGTTGTTCGAGTGGACCGCATGGATCAGCGAGCCCGATCCGAGGAACAGCAATGCCTTGAAGAACGCGTGCGTGAAGAGGTGGAAGATGCCGGCGGTGTACGCGCCGACGCCGAGCGCGGCCATCATGTAGGCAAGCTGCGAGATCGTCGAATACGCCAGCACCCGTTTGATGTCGTCCTGCACCAGCGCCAGCAGCGCCGCGATCACCATCGTGATGGAGGCGATGATCGCCACCACCTCCAGCGCGGCTCCCGCGTGCTCGAACAGCACGAACATGCGCCCGACGAGGTAGATGCCGGCGACGACCATCGTCGCGGCGTGGATGAGCGCGGAGACGGGGGTCGGCCCGGCCATCGCGTCGGGCAGCCACACGTGCAGGGGGAACTGGGCGGACTTCCCGATCGCGCCACAGAACAGCAAGAGCGCACCAACCGTGAGGATCGTCCCGCCGATGTGCCCCTCCTCGGCGGCGTGGTTCAACTCGATGACGTCGAAGGTGTGCCCCGCGATGAACAGCACGAAGATGCCGAAGATGAACCCGATGTCGCCTATGCGTGTCGTGATGAACGCCTTGATGGCGGCCGACGAGTT
>DATBND010000059.1:0-1943 GCA_036554505.1 Actinomycetota bacterium
CGTGACGACAGCGCTCGCGCTGGCGTGCGCCGCGTGGAGCGCGGCGATGTTCCGCTCGGGGCGCAGGCTGAAGGCGTAGTGACTCGACGACACGTGACGTACGACACAACCCATTAGGCTGAGCGCTTGTGTTCGCGCTGAACCTGCCGAACGTCCTCACGCTCCTGCGGATCCTGCTCGTGCCGGTGCTCGTCGTCGCGCTGCTGCACGAGACCGCCAACGGCGACCTGCTCGCGGCGATCGTCTTCGCGCTCGCCTCGATCACCGACGCCATGGATGGCTACCTCGCGCGCACGCGGGACGCGATCACGACGTTCGGCAAGCTCATGGACCCGATCGCCGACAAGCTGCTGATCATCGCGGCGCTCGTGGCGCTCGTGTCACTCAACCGACTGGCGGGCTGGGTTGCGATGGTCATCATCGCCCGCGAGCTGACCGTGACGGTGACGCGGATGCAGGCGACCCAGCACGGCGTCGTCATCGCCGCGAACTGGTGGGGAAAGGCCAAGACGATCGTTCAGGTCGCGGCGATCTTCTTCCTCATCGCGATCGGTGAGCCGACGCCGGCATGGGTCGACGGCCTCGTCTACGGTGCGGTCGTGATCACAATCGTCAGCGGGATCGACTACTTCTTCGGCCTGCGCAGGGTCATGCGCGAAGCCGAGGCGCGGCACGAGGCTGCGGCGACGGTTCCCGCCGAGCCCAGCGGCTGAGCGCGCAGCCCGCTCCGCTCCGGGGTCAGCGAGCGAGGCCGTCGAGCCAGTCGCGCTGTGAGACGTGATAGGCGGCGTGCTCGCCGGTCGCGAGCTCGTGACGAAGCTCCCCGAGCAGCCCGAATCGCTCGGCGACGACGTTGTGCTGGTGGATCGTCTCGAGGTTCTCCTGGCGCGCGCTGACGAAGTGCTCGTCGCTCAGCTCGGGGAGCCGCTCGATCACCGCGCCGATCATCTCGCGCACGCAGTCCTCGACGAAGCGCGGCCGGCGGTGGGCCTTCTCGACGACGGCGCCCTCGTCGCTGCGCTTCATGAGCTCGTAGATCTCAGACGACATCGAGCTCTCGACGATGTCCAGCAGCATGCGGGCCTCGATCTCGGTTCCGGCCCCCTCGGGGACGCCGATGTGCAGCGTGCCCAGTCCGCGCTGGTTGTGCGTGGCCACGGGAACGTGCTCGAAGATCCGCTCGATCTCGGCGTCGGTAAAGCCGTCGGCGGAGAGTCGCTCGCGCGACGCGCCCTTGACCAGCTGCTGGGCGCACGGGCACGCGGTCATGCCCTGTGCGGCGACGCCGACGAGGCGGCGCGTGCCGCTGGCGGACGCGGCCGCGGAGCCGTACAGCGTGTAGATCTCCTGCGTGAGCGTCCCCGAAACGGGAGCGGGCTTGTGCTCGGGGTAACGCGCCGCCACTGTGACCTCGGCCCGCTCGGCTCCTTGACGATCGCGAACGAGCTCGGCGACGCGCTGCGCGAGCGCCTCGGCCTTGAACGTCGCCTCGCCGAGGACGACCTCGCCGATCACCTCGTTGACGACCTCCTCGAAGCGCGACATATGCGCGCCCTTCTGGTGCGGCCCGAGGTCGACATAGCAGCGCAATCGGGCGGAAAAAAGTTGCTCTTGCCCGCCTTGACGGATGCGAACGATCTTCTCGACCGCGGTCACGCCGACGCGCGAAAGGCTGACGCGCAGGCTCGGCGATTGCGCCTGCACGTCGGCGCTGGAGAGGGTCAAGCCGCGCGACATCGAGTTGAGGCTACCGATCAGTTCAGAAACCCAATGTCGATGGGCAAATCTTGTGCTATCAATCACAAGTCAATTTTTCGGAGGGGACCGGAAGCCGACAGTCGGTGCGTGGCGTACAGGGCAGTGCCTCATCGGAAGGGGGCCGAACAAATCATGAATGAAGTTCTGCTGGCGGACGAGGCACCGATCCACGAGCTGGACGAGTT
>DATBND010000107.1:0-2925 GCA_036554505.1 Actinomycetota bacterium
GACGTCGTCGCCATCGGTCCCGACGACCGTGGCCCTATGGCGATCGCAATCGGGACGGGCGTTCGACGCCGGAGCGCTCGACACGGCCGTTAGAGCGAGCATGATTCCAACAGCGAAAGGCGCCCGCGCCGGGTGGCTCACGTTCCTCCCCACGCGCTCACGGCGTGGAGATCCACTTCCATGTGAAACCGCCTTGCCACATGTACGTCTCGCCCGGGACGATGCTTTTTCGACCGACGCGGTCTCCGTAGATTGATGCCGATGCGGTGGCGCGGCGAGAGACGTAGCCACTCACCCCCACGAAGCCGGGTGGCGCATGCGCGGCCGGGTCTACGCTGTGGTCGCCGCGCCCCACCCAGGTGACCGCATGGTCGTGATTCCTGTACGTGAAGCTCAGCCGCACCTCGGAAAGGGACGGGTCCCAAAACAGGTCGACGTTCTCGTCGACCCCGTCCTTAGGGCGGAACTGGCATCCGCCTGCCTTGAATACAGGCATGCGGCAGCGTCTGCGCAGTACCCCGACGTCGGTATGTACCTGGCCGGGGTACACGTCGCTGACGTACCTCACCGCCCAGGCCGCGTAACGGGTGACGTGGCGGCCTTCGACGACCTCCCACGCGGCGTGCGCAGAGGTGCCCCAGACAAAGAGAGCTTCGTCCCCGATCGGCTGTGCCTGGGCCGGGCCGGAGGACAAGATGAGCGCTATGAGAACGGCCGGGAGCAGTGTGCCGATTTTTCTTCGAAGAGCGTCACCTCTTGCGCTCATTGCAGGCTCCTTGCCCGTCGCGCTAGGCCGATCAGCAGTAGCTGGAGCTGGCGGCCACATCCTCGACCTCGATCTCATCGGCGTCTGTCGTGTACCGGTCCGTGTCGCCGTCGAGGCAGCGATACAGCTGGTCGCCCCTGGCGTCGTCGACGAGGTTGATCTCGTCTATGCCATCCCCGTCGTACGCGTCGTCGTTTCCGCTGGATCCGACGAGTCGGTCCGTCCCCGGGCCGCCGCGGACCTCGTCATGCCCGACACCCCCAATGACCTTGTCCTCGCCCGCTCCACCTCGGACGCGGTCGGTTCCGCGACCTCCGCACATGTGGTCGAGCCCACCGGCGCCGTCCATGGTGTCGTTGCCGGCGTACCCGTGCATGATGTCGGCCCCCGACGTGCCGTTCATGTTGTCGTCTCCGGAGGTGCCGTCTTTGGTCGTCTTCAATCCATCGCACGTCATCGACTGGTCTTCGGCGATGGAGATCAGCTCATCGAGCTCGTCGAACGCGGTGACCGGCAGGTTGGTCGTGGAGGTAGGGACCTCGATGAGGATGTCTTCCTCGATGAAATAGATCACGGCGTCGCCGTAGGGGGTGTGGATGACTTCGTGCGGAAACACCGAGGCCAGACTCGTTCCCGACGACGCCGTCGCGGGTGTAGGAGCCATTAGGGCCGAAACGAGCAGAGCAGCAGAGACGAGCGCGATCCTCTTCATGAGCATCCCCCTAGCTATCGATGGGCTCGACGACGCCGACCCCATTCCCCGATGGTCCGTCCGCCTGAAAGTCGTCCCTTTCCATGATCGGTTAGCCGATCCCCCGCCCTCGTTGTTCGCTTTGCATAGGGCGATTCCTGCCTATGCCGGGGGGTCGGTAGGGCGCGCCGTGGACGGGAGCTCGGCGATCAGAGAGGGGGGCCAGGGTGGCCCCCCTCTCGAACAAGGATCGATTAGAAGTGGATCAGGTCCTGCGAGCAGCCCGAGAAGCCGTACGTGTCGCCGACGTAGAACGCTTCGCCCTCGACGCAGACGTCGTACCAGCCGGATTCCTCGTTGGTCGTGGTCCCGCCGGCGGTCGCGGTCGTCGGCCCTGCGTTTCCGTTCTGCAGGCCGTAGTGCTGGGTGCCCGTGTACCAGTTCTCGGCCCGGCACTCCCGGATCGTTACGCCGATGAAGTTCACGCTGCTCGACGGAAGGACAACCGCGCATTCGAACGCGACTACGCCGCCGCGGTCGATGACGTTTGCGTAGTTGACATTCAAGACCAGCGTCCCGCAGTCGCCGTTCGGCAGACAGAACGGCGTGGTGCTCCCGCCCGCGCCCCCCGCGGCCATCGCCTGTGGGGTGATGCTCAGTGCCATTGCTGCCAACAGCCCGACGATCAGGGCCGCCTTACGTCCGCCTCGCAAGTGCTTCACGACGCACTCCTCTCCGTTCCGTCAGACCTCCGTTGGTCTGATCGAGAGCGAGGCTTTCGCCGTAACGGCTTGCTTTCCTTTTGGTCAAGTGATTTGTCGGGTGAGGATGGGGTGAGTGAGTCACCCGATCGGGTGATCGCGGATCCGCGGCGGGCTATGGAGCGGGACGCGGTCCGTGTGGCCGGCAGGCTGGGAGTACCCCGGACCCCGACCCCGGACGGTGACCGCCATCGCGGGATCGCAACTCGCCCCGCTCGCATAGCCGCCTCGTGGGGAGGAAGCTGTCCCCTTAACTCCTGGTACTAGCCTCCGACGATTCGGTAACGGAGCCCCCGCCCTCGTTTCGCTCGAGGAACGAGGTGATCGCGGCGTTCACCTCTGCGGGCTTCTCGATCACGGCCCCGTGCGACACCTCGTCGATAGTCACCAGCTCTGCGCCGGGGGTGGCTGTGTGCATCCTCTCGGCCTGTGTCGGAGGCGTGAACGTATCGAGCGTCCCGGCGATGATCAGCGTCGGGACCCGGATCTGCGGGAGGACGTCGGCGGCCGAGTGAACGCGCATCGCCTCGGCCATCATCAGCATCACGAGCGGATCGAGGTAAGCCATGTGCCTGTAATAGGAGGCCATGTCCTCGAGGCGTGCGTTCGGCCCCAGCGCGCGCGTCACCTGCGCGAGCTGATGCGTGAGCGCAGGATTGACCAGGAACAGCGACCGCCACGCCAGGACGAACGCGGGGCGGGGAAGC
>DATBND010000156.1:0-3085 GCA_036554505.1 Actinomycetota bacterium
GAACGGGATGTTGTCCTTCGCCATGAACTGCACGTACTTGACGTCATCGGATTCCCACCACCAGCTCTGCCAGTCGCGCCCGGCGCCCGAGTCCGCCCACTCCTTCGTCGCCGCGATGTACTCGATGGGCGCGTCAAACCACACGTAATAGACCTTGCCTTCGAAGCCCGGCTTCGCGACGGGCACTCCCCAGTGGAGGTCACGCGTGATGCTTCTGTCCTCGACACCCTCGGTCAGCCATTTACGCGCGATCGACGTCACGAGAACGGGCCAGTCTTCGTGCGATCCGATCCACGCGTCGAGCTCGTCGACGAGCTTCGACTGGAGCAAGAAGATGTGCTCGCTCTCACGCACCTCGAGCGAGCGAGAACCGGAGATGGCGGAACGGGGCTCGATCAGTTGCGTCGGATCGAGGACATTGGTGCAGTTCTCACATTGGTCTCCCCGGGCTCGCTCGTATCCGCAGTAGGGGCAGGTACCGACGACGTAGCGATCCGGGAGGAAGCGCTCGTCGTCGAGCGAGTAGAGCTGCTTGGTCGTCCGGACCTCGATGAACCCGTTCTTCTCCAAGCGGTCCGCAAAGCGCTGAGTGAGCTCGACGTTCTGGGGTGATGAGCTACGGCCGAAGTGATCGAACGAGAGTCCGAACTCGGCACCGACCTCAGCCTGGCGGGCGTGCTGCTCCGCGCAGTATTCGGCGACGTCCATCCCGGCTTCGGCCGCGGCCAGCTCGGCGGGCGTTCCGTGCTCGTCGGTCGCACAGATGTACAGGACTTCCTCGCCACGCAACCTCAGAAACCGGCTGTAGATGTCGGCGGGGAGCATCGACCCGGCGAGGTTGCCGAGATGCTTGATCCCGTTGATGTACGGCAACGCGCTCGTGACCAGATAACGCACCGGGTTCATCCACTCCTATCGGGCCGATAACGAAGCCACGCTCGTAGCGCAAACCGTACCTTCTGGTCCCCGAGCGGGGACCGCAGGGGCGGCGCATGGCTCGTCGGCCGATCAGGCCGTAAGCCCGCCGACCGGCTCGGCGGTATCGTTGCGGGCAGAGGTGGGCGTCGCGGCGTCAGGGACCGGGGCCTGACCATGACGCGACGCAGCGAACGCAGTCCCGGCTGAAGCGAGGGCCCATGCGCACACCCATCCGTCTCTCGGTGGTGGCGGGAGCCGCCGCAGTATCCGTCTTGGTCGCCGGCACGATCGTGTCGGGCAACGCCGGCGGAGCCCCCAAGACCGCGTCTCCGACCAAGGGCATCCGCTGCGACAAGGGATCGCGCCCGGAGAAGGTGCAAGGCAAGGTCCCGGCGGCCGACTACGAGTCCGGTCGCGCCGAGAAGGGTTATTACTGCAACGCTCGACAGGTCTCGCACTTCGGCATGTACGGCGGTTACCGGGTCGAGCGCTATGTCGACGAGTCGGGCAACGAGTGTGCGTTCTGGGACACGACGCTCCTCTATCCCAACAACGCCCCGGACCAGAGCGAGACGCAGGGCCCCGGCGCGTACGTGCTCGACATGAGCAATCCGAAGGAGCCCGTTCACACCGCGACTCTCTCCACCCCCGCCATGCAATCACCGCACGAGTCGCTGCGGCTGAACGTGAAGCGCGGGCTGCTCGTGGCCGACATGGGCTATCCGACCTTCAACCCCGGCACCGTCGACGTCTACGACGTGAGCAAGGACTGCCGCGAGCCCGAGCTACTGTCGTCGACGCCGATGGGCATCCTCGGCCACGAGAGTGGCTTTGCGCCGGACGGCAAGACGTTCTACGTGTCGTCGCTGTACGGTCACTCGCTCGCGGCGGTCGACCTGACTGACCCCCGCACACCGGTGCTGCTGTGGGCGACGGAGGAGTACGAGCCGCACGGCGTGTCGATCAGCAACGACGGCAACCGTCTGTACATGGCCGAGGCCGCGTTCGACGACGCCGGCTACCACGGCCTAACAATCCTCGACGTGAGCGAGGTGCAGAAGCGCGTAACGAACCCGACCGTGCCGCTCGTCAAGCGCTTCACCTGGCCCCAGGTCAGCACGCCGCAGAACGCCACGCCGTTTACGCGCAACGGCCACAAGTACCTGCTCGAGACCGATGAGTTCGGCTCGGAGGACAATATCGGCGCGGCGCGCATCATCGACATACAGAACGAGAAGAAGCCGTTCGTCGTCTCCGACCTCCGCCTCGCGGTGAACAAGGGAGGGGAGACCGAGGATCCGGGCGACGACCAGCCGTTCCAGGGCTATCAGGGCCACTACTGCTCGCTGCCCAGCCGAGTCGACCCGTACATCGTCGCGTGCAGCTTCATCATGTCCGGCCTGCGCGTCTTCGACATCCGGGATCTGAAGAACCCGCGCGAGGTCGCCTACTTCAACAAGCCGCTGATGCCCGGGACGGGGAGCAACCCGGTCAAGGAAGGCGCCTTCGCCATGTCGGCCCCCGCGTACGACCCGACGTCGCGCGACATCTGGTACACGGACGGAAACACCGGCTTCTACGTCGTCAGGCTGACCAAGGCGAGCGGCGTCAAGAAGTTCGCCAAGCGCATCAAGTTCCCCGGCAACTGACCTCCCGCTGACCGCGAGGCGGCCCGAATGAATCGCGCCCTCGTGGGTACGAGCTAGACGACGTTCCATCGACCCACGAAGGGGGAGCTCCACATGGCAGACACCGGAAGAGAGCTGTTCGAGCACGAGCTGCGTGACATCTATGACGCCGAGCACAAGCTCGTGAACGCGCTCGAGAAGATGTCGAAGGACGCGTCCGACGAGCAGCTGACGCAGGCCTTCAGCGAGCACCGCGACGTCACCCAACAGCAGATCGAGAGGCTCGAGCGCGTCTTCGAGATGATCGACCGCGCCCCGCGGCGTGAGCCGTGCGCCGGCATCAACGGGTTGATCCAGGAGTACCAGGAGTTCAACAAGGAGGAGGACCCCTCCGACGAAGTGCGTGACGTCTTCGCCACGGGGGCCGCGGCGAAGGTCGAGCACTACGAGATCTGCTCGTACAAGTCGCTGATCAAGCTCGCGACGCAGCTCGGCCTGAACGAGGCCGTGACCTTGTTCCAGGAGAGCCTCCGCGAGGA
>DATBND010000280.1:0-2557 GCA_036554505.1 Actinomycetota bacterium
TCCGATCTCCACCTTCGACGTGGCGCTTGCGAGGGTCGCTCGTGCGAGCTCTCGTGCGTCCGTGCCGAGCCAGCGCGCCGCTATCTCGAACGCCGTCAGCGCGGCCCCCGCATCGCCGGTTGCGTACGCTCCCGTCGCCACCTCTCCCAGCGCGTTCGCTGCGCACGTCACGGTCAGGGCTATACGCCGCCCCGACGCCGTCTCGAGCACGAGGTACTCGGGAGGATCGCCGGGGCGGGGCGAGATCAGGGACGGAGTTGCGCCGGCGAGCTCGTCCGCGGGCGTGAAACAGGCATAGGGGAGACCGGCGATGTGCGCGGAGCGCGGTCCCACGTCGGCGAGCCTCGCCCGGCCCATCCGGCGGCCGATGCGGAGCAGGCTGCCGCCGGCCACGCCCACCACGCGCACGTCGACGCTTCTAACGCACGTGACGTGGTCGAGGACCCGGATGTAGGAGAGCACCGGGCGACCGCCTCTGATCGTGCTGATGTTCGTCGACGTGCCCCCGACCTCGACGACGACGCCTTCGTGCACCGCGACGTGACGCAGCGCGCCGGCCACCGACGCGGCGGGGCCGCTGAACGCCGTCAACAGCGGATGACGCTTCATCGTGTTGAGACCGACCGCACCCCCGTCGCCGCGCATGACCAGCAACGGGACACCGGGAAGGTCTCGCTCGACCGCCTCTTCGACCATGCGAGCGGTCCGAAGCGCCGTCGGAAGGATGCTCGAGTTGAGCGCGCCGGTGACCGTGCGCATCTCCAGGCCGTAGAGGCCGGTCAGCTCGTGCCCCGCACACGCGGGCACGCCGAGGTCCTCGGCGACGTCGAGCGCGAGCCACTCGCCGCGCGCGTCCTCGACACCAAACGCTTCGGAGATGCACAGCACCTCCGCCCCGGCATCGACGAGACCCTGGATCGCCCGGACGATCTGCGCGCGCTCGAGCCCGTCGGTCGCGTCGACGAACGCGTGATGGGTCACGAGCGTGCGGCCCGGTGCCAGGCGCACTTCGCCGACCGCCGTTCGGCGGCGCGCGCGTTTGAGATCCGGCCGGCGTCCTATGCCGAGCACGCCCACCACCGACGTGTCGCCCTCGAGCAACGCGTTCACCGCTTGCGTGGTCGAGTGCGCGACGAGCTGGATCGGTCCGAGCGCCCGCTCCGCGACGTCGTGCGCGACCTCGCGCAGGGCGCGCACCGCGCCTTCGGCGACTCCGCCGGGGGCATGGTGCGTCGTCGGCACGATGGCGCGGGCGACGACCTCCCCGGATCCGGACGCGCACGCGACGGCCTTCGTAAAGGTCCCGCCGACGTCGACTCCGATACGGACCGTCATCAGACCGTCGTCTGCTCGCGTGCCTCGGCGGCGACCGCCTGCGGCTCGGGGGCCGAAGAGGGACGACGCTCGCGGCGCGGGAGCACCACGAACGTCCACAGCGCGCCGAGCACGTAGACGAGCGTCAGCGCGCCTTGCGCAAGCAGCGTCTCGCGCGTCGGGTACCAGCCGGTGAGCTGCGCGAGGAAGATCGGAAGGTCGGGGAGCGACTCGAGGTGCGTGACCGGCAGCAATGCGGCCTCTTGGAACCCGCGCACGGCGTTGCCGACGAAGGCAACCGACAGGACCATCACGAGCGCGACCGCCGTCGTCAGGAACGCGCGCACGGGGATTCGCCGTCCCGCCTTGAAGATGACCCATCCGATCGCTCCCAGCGCGACGATCCCCGCCAGCGTTCCCGCGATCACCCACGGAAGGAGACCGCTCGCGAACGACACGAGCGCTTGGTAGAAGAGAACGGTCTCGAACCCCTCGCGGAAGACGGCGGTGAACCCCACGCCCGCAAGAGCCAGGGTCGACCCCGTGGTCGCGGCAACCCACACCTTGGCCTTGACGAACTCCATCCAGCGACGGTGCTCGAGCCTGCTGATCAACCAGAACGAGACGTAGAACAGGACGCCGACCGCGACGAGAGCAGTGCCGGCCTCGAGCAGCTCCCGCTGTACCGGCGCGAGTCGCACGAAGACAGTCACGATCACGAACAACACGACCGTTGCGGCCACTCCGCCGCCGACGCCGCGCAGGATCGCGCCGCGGTACTGCGTGTTCCGGCTCGCCTCGAGGTAGCCCAAGATCGCGGCGACTACGAGCACCGCCTCGAGGCCCTCTCGGAACAGGATCGTGAACGCATAAGTGAGAGCGATGATCGGCGCGGCGAGGCCGGGCTCCGACAGCTCGCGCTCGACCTCGTCGAGCCCCCGGTGCACCTCGATCGCGGTCGCGCGAACCTGGTCCAGCGGGATGCCCGCCTCGATCTGGTTCCGCAGCGCGGCGTAGTCCTCCTCGACGGCGAGGGTCAGCGACTCGTCGCGCACCCGTAGCGGGATCTCGACGTATTCGAAGTGGTCGAGATACGAGTTGCGCGCCGCGGTGTAGGCGTTTTCGACGCGACCGTCCTCGTACAGCTCGAGGCTCTCGTCGACGAGGTCGCGCGCCGTGTCGAGCTCGTGCACGGCTTCCTCGGCACTGACGTCTCCTCCCACGGCCTCGTGCGTCGCGAGGA
>DATBND010000341.1:0-6497 GCA_036554505.1 Actinomycetota bacterium
CGGTCCATGCGGTCCATGCGGTCCATGCGGTCCAGCGTGTACCCCGTGTACCCCGTGTACCGCGGGTCTGCCACGGAGCAAGGCCGCGCGTCGCGACTGCCCTCGCGCGAACGTGACCTCAGACGGCGCGTGACGACACGAGGTCGGCCAGGACCGCGCGCGCCGCGTTGCGGCCGGGGGCCCCGCACACTCCCCCGCCGGGGTGAGCGCCGGAGCCGCACAGATAGAACCCGGCCAGCGGCAAACGGTAGCGATGCC
The DNA here is from genome assembly GCA_036554505.1 of Actinomycetota bacterium. Classification (GTDB taxonomy): domain Bacteria; phylum Actinomycetota; class CADDZG01; order CADDZG01; family WHSQ01; genus DATBND01. Next base: position 259 of record DATBND010000341.1, read on the forward strand.
ACGTGTTCGCCGGACGCTTGTCGAAGAGCCAGTCCGGGAGGATCTCGCCGTGGAAGATGTTGCCGCCGGTGAGACCGAATCGGTCCTCGAGATCGGGAGGGCCGAGCACGAGCCGGTCCTCGACGAGGTCGGTGAGGCCGGGCGCGTATCCCTCCAAGGTCGCGAGGACGAGGTCCCCGATCTCGTCGCGCCGTTCGGCCCACGTCCCCTCCGCGAGCTCGTACGGCGCGTACTGCGCGAACACCGACAGCGTGTGCTTGCCCTCGGGGGCCAGCTCGGGCTCGGACGCGCTCTGGATCCAGGCCTCGCAGAACATCCGCGGCGAGGGGCGGCCCTCCGCGGCGGAGCGACAGGCGTCCTCGAGGTAATCGATCGACGGAGCGATCGTGATCGTGCCGAGATGCTCGGGGCCCGGCCCGTCACCGGTGTCCGCTCCTCTGAAGCGCGGGAGACCACCAAGCGCGCAATTCACCTTTACGACCGTTCCGAGAGACGGCATCAGCTCGACGTCCTGCGTGTACTCCCGCGCGAGGACGCCGTCCGGAACGAGCCCGGCCGTTCGTTTGGGGTCTGCGTTCGAGCACACGACCGGGGCGTCGACCTCTTCGCCGGAGGTAAGGACGACTCCCGCAGCTCTGCGCTTGTCGAACAGCTTCAATTCAGCGACCTCTGCCTCGGTACGGATCTCGACGCCCATGGCCCGAGCGCGGTCCGCGAGCTGGCTGGTGATCGCGCCCATGCCCCCGCGCACGAACCCCCAGACCCCCGACTCGCCGGCGGCCTGGCCGAAGGCGTGATGAAGGTAGACGTACGCGGTGCCCGGCGTGCAGGGACCGGCGGCCGACCCGATGATCCCTTGCGACGCCATGAGCCCGCGCATCAGGTCCGATTCGAAGTACTCCTCACAGAGGTCGGCGATCGAGCCGTCGACGGTGCGCGCGAAGAGGCGTTCGACCTCCGACTTGCGGAACGCGCGCCGTGCCTGCTTGCGCGTCGCGGCATAGCTCAACAGCGGCCGGAGCCGGCGTGCGGCTTCTTCGAAGAGCTCTACGAACTTCGGGTAAGCCTCCGCATCCGCCGCAGACACGCGTGCGATCTCCTCCCGCCGCCGCGCGGGGTCGCGCCACAGCGTGAGTCCCCCGCCGTCCTCGAACGGCGCGAAGAGCTCGGGGTCCTTTGGCCGGACGTCCAGCTCGAGGCCGAGCTCCGACACGATCTCGGGCAACAGCAACGACAGCGAATAGGACGCGGTCGAGATGCGGAACCCGGGAAAGAGCTCTTCGGTGACGCACGCGCCACCGATGCGATCGGACCTCTCGAGGACGAGGACTCGCAAGCCGTTCTGCGCGAGGTAGCAGGCGCACGTCAGGCCGTTGTGCCCCGCCCCGACCACGATCGCGTCGTAGGAGGCCATCGGCTAGGGCCGCGCGTCCACGTCCGGCATCGCCAAGACCTCCAAAGCCACGTACTCTTACCTCCCACACTCCGGCCCGGCACCGTCGGCACCAGGGACAAGGAAGGCTATCGTCTGCGTATGGCCCTCAGCGCTTTCTGCACCGTCTGCCAGCGCACCGTCTATATCGAGGACGGGGAGACGCCCGTTTGTCCTGTGTGCTCCTCGCCGCTCCTGGAGACCGTCGAGGGAAATGGCGCGCCGGCTCGAGAGGACCAGCGCTAGCCGATAGCGTCGCGCGGCGCGTAGTACGACGCCGACACGAACGTGTCCCCGTCCAGCTCGATGGTCGTGACCGACCCGGTCTCACAACGCGTGAACGCGAGCCACGGGGGGACATTCTTCCGGGCGAGCCCGAGCCGCGCGACGAGCACCGGCGTCTGATGAGACACCACCGCTACCTCGGCCCCCTCCGCCGCTGCCATGGCGTCGCGCACCGCCGCGAGCATCCGCGCGCGGATCTCGCCGAACGTCTCCCCCCAGCTCGGAGCAAACGGGTTGCGCATGCTCCACCACAGACGAGGTGAGAGGAGCAACTCGCGCATGGTGCGGCCCGTCCCCTCGAGGGTGGTCCCGCTCTCGATGAGACGTTCGTCGGTGACGACGTCGACGCCGTGCGGCTCGGCGATTATGGCGGCCGTCTCCTGCGCGCGCTCCAACGGGCTCGCCCACACGACCTTGACGTCGCGATCGGCCAGACGTTTCGCGGCGGCCTGTGCCTGACGACGGCCGAGCTCGGACAGGTGGTAGCCGGGCAGACGGCCGTAGATCACGCCCGCGGGATTCTCAACCTTGCCGTGACGCACGAGGTGCACGGTGGTCGTCATGATCGACGCAGGCTATCGACTCTGCGTTCGGGCGGCGCACATTATGGATAGGCTCTCGACATGCCAGACGTCTTGCTCTTCGGGGCAACCGGCTACACCGGCCGGCTCACCGCTCACGCTCTGGCCAAAAGGGGAGCAAGCTTCGTCGTAGCAGGTCGTAACGCGGCCAAGCTCGATGCGCTCGCGGCCGAGACCGGAGCCGCCGACGCACGAGTCGCGGCGGTCGGCGACGTCGACACATTGGTCGACGCGCTGGCCGACGTGCGCGTGATGATCACGTGCGTCGGCCCCTTCCTCCAGCTGGGCGACACCGCAGTCGAGGCCGCGCTACGAGCGCGCGTCCACTACGTGGATTCGACCGGCGAGGGCCCGTTCATCCGGCGCTTGATGGACGAGCACCATGACGCCGCCGTGCAGGCCGGCATCGCGATGGCTCCCGCGATGGGCTTCGACGAGGTGCCCGGCGACGTCGTTGCGACCCTCGCGGCCGCCGACCTGGACCGGCCCCGCGTCGATCTGACCTACTCCGTCCCCTCGACTCCCTCGGGGGGCACGCTCCGTTCGTCGCTCGACATAGTGACGTCCGCCGCACGGTGGACCGAGGATGGGATGCCTCGCGACGTGCGCGCCGGCCGCCACGAGCGCTGGGCCCCCATGCCGCCGCCGCTCGGCCCCCGCAGGGGCGCGTCCTTCCCGCTGGCGATCGGCCATATCGCGCCGCGCCATCTCGACCTCGAGGCGTTCAGGACCTACGCGACGGTCGGCTCGTGGCAGCGGATCGGGCTCAAGGGCCTGGTCCCCTCGCTGCGAGCGGCACTCGCCGTCCCCGGTGGGCGCGCGCTCATCGAGCGCGCGATCGCTCGCCTCCCGGAGGGGCCCGACGACCACGAGCGCGCTCGCAAGTTCACGATCCTCGGCGAGGCCGTAGCGGGCGCGAGGTGGCGCAACGTCGCGATCACGGGGTCGGATGTGTACGGGCTCACCGCGGAGCTCCTGGCCGCGACCTCCCTGCGCATGTCCGAAGACGGCTACGACGTCTCCGGAGTCGTGGCACCCGTCCAGGCCGTCGAACTGGAGCTACTTCGCTCCGAGCTCGAGAAACAAGGGTGCGACCTGACCACGTGGCAGTCGCCCTGACGCAGCCGAATCGTTAGCGAAACCCAGAGAGGAGAGGGATGGGGGCACGTCTCCACTACGCGAAGGTGATCGACAGAGAGATGTTCATCAAGGACGGGGGCCGCGTGCATCCGGGCCTGGAGAACAAGGTGGTCATGGCGGACGCGCCGGGCCCCGCCGGAACGTTCTTGGTCTTGCGCGCGTGGGGTGACGACCACGGGACCTTCACGGAGCAGTGGCGCATCGAGGGCTCCGGCGGCGGTCACATCTACGAGAGCCTCCCCCGCGAGATCCACCTCGCGACCGAGGGACACGTCGAGAAGCTGGAGGACGAGCTCGCCGACCTCGAGTTCGACTACGCGGCCGACGACTACAACGTCGTGTTCCTCCTGGACGACAGGGAGGTAGCACGCGTCACGTTCCCGGTGACCATCCCCGACTAGCCCGTCTCGTCAAAGCCCTCGCTGGCGCGACCGGTCGACGGCGACGTGGGCGAACGCGGTAACGCCCGAGAACTGGTCGAACTCCCACCGCGTCACGCTGTCGGACAGGATGTTCAGCGTGAACGGCCACAGGTAGGGCACCCACGGGACGACTTCCTCCATCAACCGTTTGTCGAGGTCGACCCAGCACGCTTGACGCTCGTCACCGCGCAACTCGGAACATCGATCGATGTCCGCGTCGACGCTCGGGACGTCGGAGATGTCTCCGGGAGCATCGACCTCCGCCGCGATCTCGGGGGTGATGCCGACGAGGTTCGTGTTCGTGTTGCCGGTGCGCGCGATCGAGCTCGAGTGGAACAGCGTCCCCTCGAACGTCGACGGGTCCGCGTAGTCCTTCCCCCAACCCCCGCCCGAGGCGATCGGGCTCGATTTCGGTACGTTGCTCCACGGCGTGTAGAAGTCCTCGAGCTCGCGGTTGACGAGTGTGATGCCGATCCTCTCGAGCGACGTCTCCTCGATCGGGACCATGTCCGTCCACGGTGACGAGTTGCGCGTGAAGTGCAGCACGTCCTTGCACGCCGGCGCGTCGCAGATGCCGTCGCCGTCGGCGTCATAGCGCGACAACGCCATCTCCGCGCGCGCCGCCTCGACGTCGCCGCTGAAGCCCGAGGACGGGTACGGGTCGTACTCCTCTGCGGTCGGATGTCCCCCGGTGATCGACGGCGGCATCACGTGGGTGGCGATGTCGCCCGTGACCGGACCGCCCCACGCGCGGCGTAGCCCCTCTTTGTCCATGACGAGGTTCACGGCCCGGCGGACGTGCACGTCGTCGAACGGCGGCTCGGTCAGGACGAAGCTGAGGTACCAGGTCGAGTCGCTGGAGCTCTGCTCGAGGAACGGCTCGAGCTCGGGATCCGTCGAGTACTCGCGCAGGACCTGAGCCGGCGCCTTGGCGATCTCGTCCTCGAGCTCGCCGGCCTGGACCTTGGCGAAGATGTCCTTCACGTTGCTGTTGAGCAAGAAGTGGAACTCGTCGGGCAGGCTCTCGCGCGCCTCCGGGCTGTCCGTCGCCGGGTCGTAGTCCGGGTTGCGCACGAGGATGAGCTCGCGGTTCGGGTTGAAGCCCTCCATGGGCTCCATCGAGTTACAGCTGGACGCGTCCACCTCATCCGCCCCCTGGATCATGTAGGGGCCGGAGGACACGACGTAGCGCCCGTATTGCCCTGCCTGCTCGAAGCACTCGCCGACCTCGCGCGGGATCGGCCCCGCCGCGGGCATCGCCATGCGGTAGAGGAAGTCACCCGCCGGCTCCACGAGGTGGAAGACGATCGTGCGGTCGTCGGGCGTCTCGATCCCCGTGATGGTCTCAGCGTCGCCGGAGGCGAACTCGCGCATGCCCTCGATGGCCGGGGTGTAGTAGTAGCCGTACTGCGCCGCGACGTTCTTGTTCGCGATGCGCTCCATGGCGTAGACGACGTCGTCCGAGGTGATCGCTCGCGACACCGGGGGGCCGAACGTGATGCCCTTCTTCAGACGGAACGTGTACGTGCGGCCGCCGTCCGTGGGCTCCGGCACCTCTGTCGCGAGGTCGGCCACGATCTCGTTGCCCGCCGGCCCGGCCACGTGGTTGTAGCCGACGAGCGTACGAATCATCAGATTCGAGTAGATCCCCCACGCGCTGTTGAGGTACTCGCCCGAGGGATCGAATCCGTCGGTGAACCCGAAGCTGTTCTGGTATCCGACGCGATAGATCCCGCCGGCCTGGGCCGGCCCCGATCCGCCGCGCGGCGCGTCGCTGCCGCCGGAACACGCGGCAGCGACCATCATCGCGACCGCCGCGGCCCCCGCGAGCGGGGCGCGGCGCCGGGCGCGGGACGCGCGGAAGACCACTTCGAGCACTGGGGACCCTTCCGTATCCAGAACTGGCTCTCCCACCATAGTGGCTGACGAAGCGTCTCCCGGCCCCCGACGGGCGCGGCCGAAGAACGGCTCTCGAGGTGGGAAAAAAGTGGGCGGGAGTCTCCGACGCGCGGGCAGTGCGTCGGATGGCTGCGGCGGCGAATGCGACATAGGACCCCCGCCCTGGCCCTCAGTGTTGCGCGCCCGCAGGTGCCTCGTGAATAGCCCAAAAGGGCTATCTTTTTGCGACGCCGCGATCGTCGAGACGATCGCGGGGGTCCGAGCCGTCCCTCACCCCTAGTCGCGAGGTAATCACCCATGTCCTCGACGTCCTCGATGTCCTCCGAGAAGCGCCTCGCCCGATGGCTCACGACGACCGGCGTCGTCTACGCCGCCGGCGCGGTCGACTTCCTGGCCCGGCCGAAAGCTGCGACGCGCAGCTTGAACATGTCCGGCGGCACGCCGCTCGAGGATGAGGAGCCCGGGCTCTACCACTCGCTG
>DATBND010000353.1:0-14394 GCA_036554505.1 Actinomycetota bacterium
GCTCCCTTCGACGACCGACTTGACGCGACCGATGCTCACGCTAGCGCGGTTGGAGTAGCACCTTGATCGCCGTGCGTTCGTCCATCGCGCGGTAGCCGTCCGCGGCTTCCTCCAAGGGCAGTGTGAGGTCGAAGACCTTCCCCGGCTCGATGGTGCCGTCGGAGATCAGCTTTACGTGCTCGGGAAGGAAGCGACGGACCGGCGCGGGGCCGCCGTGAAGGTGTACGTGGGAGTAGAACATCTCCTCGCCCGGAAGCTCCACGTCGTGGGTGACGCCGACGAAACCGACGTGACCGCCGGGCCGAGTGGCGCGGATCGCTTGCATCATCGACTCTTGCGTCCCGACGGCTTCGATGACGGAATGAGCGCCGAGCCCGTCGGTGAGGTCCTTCACGTGCGCGACTCCCTCGTCCCCGCGCTCTTCCACGATGTCGGTAGCGCCGAACTCGAGCGCGAGCCTCTGTCGGGACTCGTGCCGGCTCATTGCGACGATGCGCTCGGCGCCGAGCTGTTTCGCAGAGAGCACTCCGAGAAGACCTACCGCGCCGTCCCCGACGACCGCGACGGTCTTGCCGGGGCCGACCTCGGCGGCGACGGCCGCGAACCAACCGGTGCCGAGAACGTCGGACGCAGCGAGGAAGTTCGGGACGAGGTCGTCCGACGGGACGTCGGGCGTCGCCACGAGCGTGCCGTCGGCGAGCGGGATGCGCGCGTACTCGGCCTGTGTCCCGATGGCGCCGACCGGATAACGCTGGACGCACGAGCTCTGGTAGCCGGCCCTGCAGATCTCGCACGTGTTGTCGGAGGCGAAGAAAGACCCGACGACGAACTGCCCCGGCTTGATCGCGCCGACGTCGCTGCCCACCTCTTCGACGATCCCGGCGTACTCATGGCCCATCGGGGCGGGGTCGTCGACGGTGTCGATACCGCGGTAGGGCCACAGGTCCGAGCCGCAGATGCAGGTCGCCGACAGGCGGATGACGGCGTCGGTCGGCTCCACGATAGAGGGCTCGGGAACGTCCTCGACTCGTATGTCGCGGGGGCCGTAAAGGATTGTCGCAAGCATGAGGTGCCTCTCGGTGGGCTCTTGGTTACCCGTCACCATGCCCCGAGAGCCTGTTGCCAGAACCAGCCTCTCCAGGCGCGCGACGCGTCTTGACGGTGCCCGTCACGAGTGCGTCGAACACGAGCTTCACCTGACGGCGACGGGCGTCGAGGCGCGTGACTTCAGGCGCGGTGTGGGCGAGCTGCAGATGGCCCACGTACAGATAAGCGAGCAGCACCGCTCGATCGTGCGCGTCCCGACGCCTCCACCCGAGCGCCTCGAGCTGATCGGCCATGTAACCGATCCGTCGTTCCGCGACGCGCCGCACCGCGCGGATCGCGGCGGGATGGCCGGGGTTTGCGAGAAGGGCTATCTCCGCGCGCTCGGTCGGTCCTCGTTCGAACCCCCCCTCGAGGATCATCCGCAGACGTTTGCCCGGGTCGGGCTGCTTCTCCAAGTGCACGATCACCGCGTCGGTGCAGCGCTGCTCCCAGCGGCCGAGTGCAGCCTCGATCAGCGCGTCGCGGTTCTTGAAGTGCCAGTAGAAGCTGCCCTTGGTCGCGCCCAGCTCGGCAGCAATCGTCTCGACTGCGACCGCGTCGATGCCGCCCCGCCCGATCGCATCGAGAGCCGCGCGCGCCCAGTCGGTCGGGCTCAGACGCCGTTGCTCGAGCTTGCGCATGCCCGTACGGTACCGTATGGTAGCTGCCATACGGCGGCGTATGGTGGGAGGCGACGTGACGATGAAGTCCTTGGACCGAGGCACCTCCACGGTTAGGCGAGAACGAACAGCTCCGGACGCGATCAGGTCCGTCAGTGGCTTCGAGAGGTTCGACTACGTCGACGTCTTCACGGTCTCTAGCCGTGCGGCCGGCGACCGGACCCCCGAGGAGTGGGCTCGCGCCGGCATAGAAGCCGCAACGAGGATCGGGGGGCAGTTCGTCTGGCGAACGCTCCTCGGCCTTCGCCTCGAGCGTGAGTCTTCGCCGGACCATGTCGGCGGGTGGACGATCGCCGATCGTGGCGACGAGTGGATCAGGCTCGCCGCGTCGTCGTGGTTCATGACCGCCCACCTCGTCTTTCGGATCGACGACGGCCAGGCGTCGATCGCGACGATCATCCGCTACGACCTGCCGATTGCGCCCCTTATCTGGCTGCCGGTGGCGGTCGCCCATCGCCGGGCGCTCCCCAGGCTTCTGCACCACGCGGAGAAGGCTGTGAGACGAACGAATACGAGCGAGCGAGAGGGTGTGGTCGCGTGAGTGCGAGCTCGGTGCGCGCGTCGGAGTGGACCCCGGCCCGGATCTTCCTCTTGGTCTCGGCGCTCTACCACTTGCCGCTCGGCATCCTCGGCCTCCTCGTCGACCAGACCTTCCCGCTCTCTGCGGGCGCGGCCGCGCACGCGAGCTCGGGGCACCTCTTCGGAGTGTTCGAGACGAACGGGTGGCATTCGGTCGCGGGCCTGGGAGTGGGCGCGTTCTCGCTCTTCTACGTCGTGCGACCGCGACACGCGCGCGCGGCGGCGCTCAATCTCGGGATCGGTCACGTGCTCATCGTCATCGCCCTGGCCATCTGGGATCCGTCGACGTTCCTGTTCGCGTCCAACGGAGCCGACCAGGTGATCCACACGACCACCGCGCTGGGCGGTATCGCATCCGGGCTCCTCACGCCGAAAGGATCCGGAGGCAGGGTCGCGATGCAGGGCGCGTCTCCCTAGACGGTTACTGCCTGCGCGGCGGTAGCGTCGCGACGGCATGAATGGACGAGTGTGGGTCGCCGCTCTTGCAATCGTCGTCGGTGTGGCCGACTGCGGGAGCTCTGAGCCGGCGCGCTCGACGGGAGGGCGGCCCCCGCGTCTCACCGCCGAGGCCGACGCCGATTGGCCGGACGTCCGCACCCGCAACTCAGATTGCGTCGTGGACTATCCGAAGGACCTCGCCGAGCGCGCCCTGGCGTTCGACGGCACCATCGAGTCGATCGACGTCGGTGAGCACGACGACGACGCGGGAGCCACTCCGGTCCGCTTGGGCGTGCGTCTACACGAGGTCTTTCGCGGCGACCTCGACGAGTTCGTCGTAATCCGGACGTGGGACTTCATGCTGTCCCAGCACGACGTCACGGGCGTCCGGATACTCGCGGCCGTGGACCTCACGCTGGACCTGATGGGCTGTGGGTTCACGCGCCCGTACTCCGTGAAGGACGCGGCGCGATGGCGAGCGATCTACGCAAAGCTCCCGCCCGAGTTCTGTGGCACCGCGGTGCGTGACTGCGATCTCGACGACTCGACACCCGTTCCGGCGGGCTGCAACGTCGCGTCTTACGAGTACGCGATCGAGCGGGGCATCGATGCGGGATATTTCCCGTTCGACGAGATCGGTTGTTACGGCAAGTACCTCTCGCTCCGAATCGATCTCGGTGCAGACGCGTGCCCGCCGGAAGCTACTGAGGAACAGCGAAAGCAATGCGCGCGCATGAAGACGGCGTACTTTGTCGCGCGTAATAGCGCTTGGGACCTCGTCACCTACGAGGAACAAAAGAGCTGCTCGTACGTCCAGAGCATCGAGCCGTCGTTTCCGACGCGGTTCTGCCGTCCGCGCTAGGACCGGTCGGTCAAACTCCGCCGCCTGCACGGTCGAAGGTCACAACCGCTTCGACCTCGATCGCGCCGAGCATCTGGGCGACCCGCTTCACACGCTCGTCCGTGATCTTCGTGAGAAACGTCAGTCGCTTCAGCTCGTAGACGTCGGTGAACTCCTGCAGCCGGCTGCTGTCCATCAAGGCCTCGACGTGCGCGACGAACGCATCCGCGTCGGCATAGCGCTCGTGCACGACGACGCGACCACTGTCTTGGTCGGCGAACACCTCGAAGAGAAGCGTGCCGGGCTCCGTCTCTTGCAGAAGGGGCGATTGATCCTTGATGAACCTACAGAACGCCTCGTAGTCCTTGGCGACTCCGACGCTCAGGGTCCTGACCTCGCTCATGCCCCTCAGCTTACTGAGGGTCTGGGTAACGGAGAGGGCCGTCGGTCATGCCGGCGGCCCTCTCTTCGATACCGATTGGATCAGGCGAGTGAGGCCGCGACCTCCTCGAGGAGGTCGTAGGCGTCCTGCAGCCCCGCCTCCATGCCCGACTCGATGATCGCGTCGCGGATCTGCTTGTTCGGCGCATCGACGAGCACCGTGATCGTCGTGCGTCCGTCGACCTCGGTGAGCGTCATCGTATTGAGCGTCGCCGGCCCCGGAGCGCCTTCGTAGCTTTCGGTTTGAACGACGCGCTCGTTCGGGACGATCTCCCGATACTCGCCGTTGAAGGCGACCTCGAAGCCGTCGGGGGTGACCATCGCGAAGCGCCACTTGCCGCCGACCCGCAGGTCGATCTCCGCGACCGTCACCTCACCGCGCTTGGCGTTCCACCACCTCTTCACGAGCTCCGGCGTCGTAACCGCCTTGTAGACCAGGTGCTTCGGGGCGGCGAGCTCCCGCGTGATCAGGATCTGCTCGTCGGTCGGAAGCGTCACCTTCGCCTTACCGCTACTCGTCACCGTCACCATCTCCCTCCTCCTCTCTCTTCAGCTCCTCCAACACCACTTCCAGCTCGTCGAACCGCTCGGTCCACATGCGCTCGTAGTTCGCGACCCAGTCGTGGATGGGCCTGAGCGCGTCGCCGTTCATCCGGTACAGCCGGCGCCGTCCGTCCTCGCGCACGTCCACCAGGCCGACGTCGCGAAGGACCCTCAGGTGCTTGGAGACCTGAGGCTGGGCGAGGTCGAGCTCGTGGACGAGGTCGTTGACCGGCCGCTCGCCGCCGGCCAGGGCGTCGAGGATCTGGCGCCGCCGGGGCTCCGCCACGGCGTTGAATGCGTCGGTCGTAGTCGCTGCTCGTGCCATGACGAGATCATATGCTGATATAGGAATATGTCAACGATCATGAGGGGAAAAGGAAGAGGCCCCTCGAAGGGGGCCTCTCGTCGAAAGCTCGGGTTTCAGCCGGCGGGCTAGCCGAGGCAGCGTCCTCCGGCGACCTTCTCGCACACGCGATTGACGATCTCGCAGCCGTCGGGCTCGATCTGGCTGGTGCACGCGTGAGCCGGCGCGGCCCCGATGACCGGCATCGCCAGCAGGGCCCCGAGCACCAGAAGTCGCAGTCGCCTCATGTCCGCCTTCTCCCTTCGTGGAGTGGTCGTGTTGCACGTCGCCGCAGGCTTCGCCTCCGGCGCCGCCGATTCCTCCTCATGGGCCACGAATGGGCCCGCGTCGCGCGGCGAACCACCGCGTTACCGTGAGCCCGTGAGAGGACGGCGAGCGTGACGACCGCGCGGCTCGAGACGTTCAGCGACGGCGTCCTCGCCATCATCATCACGATCATGGTGCTCGAGCTTGGCGTCCCTCACGAGGTCGGCCTCGAAGCGCTGCGCCCGTTGCTGCCGGTGTTCCTCGCGTACGCGCTCAGCTTCGTGAACCTCGGCATCTACTGGAACAACCACCACCACATGCTCTCGACGGTCGAGCGCGTCAACGGCGCGATCCTGTGGGCGAACCTCCACCTTCTGTTCTGGCTCTCGCTGTTCCCGTTCATGACCGCGTGGATGGGGGAGAACGAGTTCGCGTCCGTGCCGGTCGCGCTCTACGGCGCGGTGTCGCTGATGGCGGCGATCGCCTACTACGTCCTGCAGCAAGCCATCGTCAGAGATCAAGGATCGGGCTCGCGCCTGGCGGCCGCCCTGGGCCGCGACCTCAAGGGAAAGATCTCGCCCGGCCTGTATGCCGGCGGAGTGGTGTTCGCGAACCCACTCAGGTGGCTATCACTGTCGCTGTACGTGATCGTGGCGCTGATGTGGCTGATCCCCGATCGCCGGATCGAAGGTGCGTACAGGAGCCGGGGCGACTGAAGAGATTCTCTCGATTTGCCATCCGCCCTTGGTCTGCTTCAGGATCGTCCCTGGCTGTATCGAGTCCACGAGAGTGGCGCGAGCGAGGAGGTCGGCATGCCGGGCATTTCGATGGGCAGCTTCGATTCCCCCGACGAGGTACGAACGCCCGATAAGACGAAGCTCGAGATCGTCAAGCTCGGCAACACCACGATCGGACGCGCGACCTTCCAGCCCGGGTGGCGCTGGTCGGAGTGCATCAAGCCTGTCGTCGGCACGGACTCGTGCCAGGTCCACCACGTTGGAATGGTTGTAAGCGGCACGCTGCACATCGTGCACAACGACGGTACCGAAGGAGAGGCGGGACCCGGAGACGCGTACGTGGTCGAGCCGGGTCATGAGGCGTGGGTCGTCGGCGACGAGCCGTTCGTCGCGTACGAGTTCGACTCGACCACCGCCCAGGAGTACGCCAAGGAGTAACGCATGCGTGCGCGTCGCCTCCACGACGTTCCGGGATTCGGTATCGACAAGGTCGCCGCAGCCGCCGGTGACGATCCCGAGATCCTTCGGATGGAGAACCTCGACACCGACATCCCTCCGCCCCCGGGAGTCGTCGAGGCGACGCGCGACGCGGTCGCACAGCCCGAGTACAACAGCTGGCTTCCGTTCAGCGGTCGGGCGGACCTGAAGGAAGCCGTCGCCGACCACGTCGAGCACCGCAGCGGCGCCCGCTTTGACCCCGCATCCGAGATCGTCATCGCGACCTCGGACGGGACCGGGATGCTCGACGCGTTGCTCGCGATCACCGACCCGGGCGACGAGGTGATCCTCACGGATCCGACCTACGCCGGGATGATCAACCGCGTCCGCCTCGCGGGTGCGTTGCCGCGCTTCGCGCGCAGCCACGTCGTCGACGGGCAGTGGCGGCTCGACGTCGACAGCCTGCGCGACAGCGTCACGGACAAGACGACCACGTTGTTTCTTCAGAGTGCGACGTTCCCGTCCGGCATGGTCTTCGACGAGCCCGAATGGCGCGCGATCACCGACCTCGTCCTCGAGCGCGACCTGCGCCTCATCTACTGGCCTCTGATGGAGGGCGTTCTATTCGACGATCGTCCGTTGCTCCATCCGCTGCGGTACGAGGGCATGCGCGAGCGGACGGTGACGCTCGGATCCGTGTCGATCGAGTACCGGATGATCGGCTGGCGTGTTGCGTGGGCGGCTGCGGACCGAGAGACCGCCGACGCCATCGGGGTGGTGCACGTCTACAACGGCCTCGTCGCGAGCGGCTTTGCCCAAGCCGGAGCGGTCGTCGCTCTGCGGTCGGACCCGAGCGACTACGCCGCCGCGGTCGCCGAGCTGCAGCGCCGCCGCGACGTCGTCATGGAGGAGCTCGACGGGCTGCCCGTCGTGTCGGCGTCCGGAGGATGGGCTCTGCTGCTCGATACCGAGGCCATGGACATACCGGCTCCCGCTGCGTCGGCCCGCCTGCTCGAGCACAAGGTCGCGGCGACGCCGATGACCGTCTGGGGCGAGGCCGTCGCGCCGCGACATGTGCGGTTCGTGTTCAGCCGGGAGCCCGTCGATCGCCTGCGGCAGCTCGGCGACCGAGTACGACAAGCCCTCACCTGATCGGCCGCGATGAGTCTTGCTCCGCTGAATGGTCTAAATGGACATAGAGCTCATCGTGAAAGGGAGGTCGGGATGGCCGAGACTACCGGGGTCTATCGAGCCACGGGGCGCGAGCGTGAGCAGTGGTTCGCGATCCTCGACGAGTGGGGCGCCGTCGGGCGGCCCTATCGCGAGATCGCGGATTACCTCACCGGCAAGCACGGCCTCAGCAAGTGGTGGGCGCAGAAGCTCGTCGTCGAGTACGAGCAGGAGCGGGGCGTGCGTGCTCCGGGCGTCCGTCGCAACGGGACCTTCGAGGTCGGCGCGAGCAAGACGATCGGCGCGCCGGTCGATCGCGTGTTCGACGCGTTCGTCGACGGCCGCCGGCGCAAGAGCTGGCTTGGCCCCGCCAAGCTGACGCTCGAGGACTACGAGCCCAACCGCTCCGCGCGCTTCGCGTGGAACGGCGGCTCGAGCCGGGTCAGCGTCGAGTTCGTTCGCAAGGGCGCGTCGAAGGCGACCGTGTCCGTGTCGCACGACCGCATCACGGGTGCGCAGGAAGCTCAGGCCACCAAGGCGATGTGGCGCGAGCGTCTCGCCGGGCTGAAGACGCTCCTCGATCCCTGATGCGCGCCCGACGCGTGGGGGTCAGGTGAGGCTTGCCTGCGCGGTCGGGCCGCTCTTCTTCCCGTCCGAGGGCGTGACCTTGCAGGTGACGGCGCTGGTGGGTCCCGCCGATCCCGCAGCCAGCATGTCCGAGAGCGCGGCCGAGGTCGTCGTGCGAACGACCATGCCGTCGACGGTCCAGACGTAGCGGTACGACACGAAGTCGTAGTCGGGATCGCGCAACGGCACCGGCTTGACGACCCTGCATTCGAGGACGTCGTCCCGGCTGTTCCCCGTCGAGTGCACGTTGAGCTGCAGAGGCTTCGGTGCCCGATTCTTTATTGCGCTCTTCTTGCGCACGACCTTGAACGGCGCCTGTATCAACCGCTCGCCGTTTACGAACATGCGCAGCTTCCACTCGCCGGGCACGAGGGGCGGCGCGAGCCCCCACCAGAACCAACCCTGGCGAAGCATCTCGGTGTGGTCGAGGGTGCCGTTCCCTACGGTCGTCGCGGTCCCGTCCGGCGCGACGACCTCCAACTCGTAGCTCGCGTTCGGAGGGACCATGCCCATCTGCACGCGCACGTAGAACGTGCCGGTCTTCTTGACCACTGTGCCCGTGCGCTTCACCTCGTCCCACGGCAGCGCGGCCCGGCCCGTCATGGGCTGTTCGCTGAAGATCAGCTCGCCGACGACGGGTGACGCCGGGAGTGGCTCCTGATGGACCCAGTAGCTCGGCCCCGACCGGCACGGCCCCGCCGACGGCTCGTATGGTTTTCCGCCGATCTGGGATTCGAAGTGGAGATGAGGCCACGTGCTGTTGCCGCTGCTTCCCGTTTCCGCGATCTGCGTGCCCGCGCGCACGACGTCGTCGACGCGCACGCGCAGGCTGCGCGTCTTCAGGTGGTGATAGATGGTCTGGTGCGAGCCCTGGTGTTGCAGGACGATGAAGTTGCCGGGGCTCTCGCTCTCTCCGGTGTTCGTGTCGGGTTCGCCATCCCGGAGGTCGACGACCCTGCCGTCCAGCGCGGCGAAGACTGGGACTCCTATCGCCTGCGCCTTGAAGCCCAGGATGGCGACGTCGTGCCCGGAGTGCCCGTCATACGAATAGTTCGTGCAGTTCCAGTCGGATACTCGATTCGACGGATCGAGGTCGACGAAGTTCGCGACGTAGAGATCCTTCCAGAGCACTCCGGCTTGGGGAAAGAACGCGTACGGAGCGGGCTGCTCGTTCTGTCCTTGCGCGAGCGAGCGCGCGGGTGGCGCCGTGCCGAAGACGGGCGCGACGATCGCGGCGAGGGCCAGTGCGATCGCGACCACGAAGAGCTTCCGTCCGCCCGAAACCACCACGCCCTCAGGGTAAGCCGCCCGGCCCGGCCGTCCTAGCCTTTGACGACGCGGAACTTCATATGCGTCACGCCCGGGGAGTCCACCACCCTCGTCCGCTCGAGCTCGATTCCGGGGCCGAGCTGTTCGAACAGCCGCACCCCGTCGCCCAGAAAGATGGGGGCGACGTGCACCTGGAGCTCGTCGACGAGCCCGGCCTTCAGGAACTGGTCCACGGTGCTCGCTCCCCCGCCGATGGAGACGTCCTTACCGTTCGCCGCTTCCCGCGCCTGTTGGAGCACGCGGTCGACCTCCCCGCCGACGAACGTGAACGTGGTCTCGCCCTTGGCGATCGGATCGTGACGGTCGTGCGTGAGGACGAAGACCGGGACCTTGAACGGCGGATCGTCGCCCCATCCGCCGGCGTTGTCGTACATCCTTCGCCCGACGATCACCGCTCCGGTCGCGGCCAAGGCCTCCTCGAGGATCTCAGAGTCGTTGTTCGTCTCGCCGCCCTCGAGCCCATGAGGGGCGCGCCAGGCCGAGAGCCCGTAGACCCATTGATGAAGTTGATCTCCGCCGTCGCCCAGCCCATTGTCAGGACCGTCGTTGGGCCCGGCGATGAAACCGTCGAGCGACATCGTGATGTCGAAGAACACCTTTCCGGCCATTGCGCGACTCCTTCCTTTCGTTACTCGATCGTCGAGGGTGGGTTCACGAGCTCGCGGGAGCAGGAGCCGGGTCGAGGTGTGCATCGGAATCCGTGTCGGCGCGGGCCCCCTCGGTGCCCGAGCTCGACTTCACGTTGCGCAACAAGCTCCCGACGAGGATCGCCATGCCGACTGCGATTGCCGCACCGATCGCCGCGGAGATGTGGAACCCGCGACTGAAAGCTGCGTGGGCGGCTTCGAGCAAACCGTTTCCCAGCTCGCCGGGGAGGCTCTGTGCCGCCACGATCGCGCCGCCGAGCGTGTCGCGCGCGGCGTCCGCTGCCGCCTGTGGGACCTGGGCCGGGATCGATTCGATGACTCCGCTTCGATATACGGCCGTGCCGATGCTTCCGAGGATCGCGATCCCGAGCGCGCCGCCGAGCTCGGCCGCCGTCTCGGAGATACCCGACGCGGCACCGGCTCGCTCCGGCGGCGCGCTTCCCATGATCAGATCGGTCGTCATCACGAAGATCGGCCCGAGCCCGAGCGCGAAGACCACCGTGCCCGTTACGAGCATCGGAAGGCCTCCGACGACATCCACCTGAGTGAGGATCGAGAGTCCCAGCGCGACCGACGCAAGCCCGGAGGCCGCGGCGATCGCCGGGCGCACCCGGCGGAGGATCGGCGGCGCGAGCATCGAGCTCATCACGACCGCGATCGACGACGGCAGCGCCCACAGACCCGCTTCCCACGGCGACAGACCCAGAACGAGCTGGAGGTATTGCGCGGTGAAGAGGAAGGTCCCGAAGGAGATGAATCCGCCGAGCGCGTTGGTCGCCACCGACACGCTGAAGGCCGGTCTCTTGAAGAGGCGTAAGTCGATCAGTGGATCGGCCATATGCACCTGGCGGCGCGCGAACGCGACGCCGAGGATGGCCCCTCCGAGCACGAACGCGGCGGGCTCGGTGGCGAAGCCGTCCTGCGCGATCTGCTTCAGTCCGTAGATCACGCCGAGGACCGCACCGAGAGACATCGCAACGCTCCCGAGATCGAGGCGCCCCGCGTTGCGGTCGCGGAACTCCGGCAAGAGCCTCGGGCCGAGCACGAGCAGGACCGCCATGACCGGCACGTTGATGAGGAAGACCGATCCCCACCAGAAGTGCTCGAGCAGTGCTCCTCCGACGATGGGCCCGATCGCTCCGCCGGCCGCGAAGCTCGTCCCCCAGACACCTATGGCCGACGTGCGCTGGCTCGGGTCGAGGAACATGTTGCGGATGAGCGACAGCGTCGACGGCGCGATCGTGGCACCGGCGACTCCGAGGAGGGCGCGCGCCGCGATGAGCATCTCGGCGCTCGTCGAGAACGCCGCGATTATCGACGCCGTGCCGAACAGCGCCGCCCCGAACAACAGCACGCGCCGCCGCCCTATGCGGTCGCCGAGCGTCCCCATCGTGATGAGCAGGCCCGCAACGAGGAACCCGTAGATGTCGGTGATCCACAACAGCTGCGAGCTCGACGGCGCGAGGTCCCGCGTCAACGACGGCACGGCCAGATAGAGGACCGAGAGGTCCATGACGTAGAGCAGGCAGGCCACGGAGATGACCGCCAGCCCGATCCACTCCTTGCGCCCCGCTTTGGGCGCTACGCCCGTCTCGCTTACGTCTGTCATCGGATGCCTCCTGCGCTCGGGTCTCGGAAATACAGACCCGGCCGTGTCCCGAAACTCATCGCGGCTCGGCCCCCGCAGGAAACCCGGCCCCCGTGCCGGAACGGCGATGACTTTCGCGCATTGGACCCGTCATATTGTGGTGAGCATGACGGAGCTGACCGCGACCGACGAATCCGCACAGGCGACCGCGCGTCCCGAGGCCGCGGAGCTGGAGCTCCACCTCGAGAACCATCGGGTGGAGCTGACCGCCTACGCCTACCGGATGCTGGGCTCCGGCTTCGAGGCGGAGGACGCGGTCCAAGAGGCCCTGCTGCGGGCGTGGAGGAGCTACGACGGCTTCGAGGGCCGCGCCCAGCTCCGCTCGTGGCTCTACCGCATCGTCACGAACGTGTGCCTCGACATGCTCAACGCCCGGGAGCGCCGCGCCCGCCCGATGGACCTCGGCCCCGCGCAAAGCGCCGACACCCCACTGCCGGAGCCCCTTCCCGAGGTGACGTGGATCGAGCCGATCCCCGACGGTCGGATCGTTCCCGGTAACGGCGACCCGGCGGAGGTCGCGGAGCTGCGCGACTCGGTCCGCCTCGCGTTCGTCGCTGCGCTGCAACACCTCCCGCCGTTGCAGCGCGCGGTGCTGATCCTGCGCGAGGTGCTGCGATGGAAGGCCTCGGAGGTAGCCGAGTTGCTCGACACGACGGTGCCTTCGGTCAACAGCGCGTTGCAACGTGCGCGCGCGGCGATCGCCGCGAGCGACCCCAACGACTCGGACGCGGCCGAGCCCATGGACGAGGAGCAAGGTGCGTTGCTCGCGCGTTACGTCGACGCGTTCGAGCGCTACGACATGGACTCGCTGACCTCACTGCTCGCGGAGGACGCGACCTGGAACATGCCCCCCTACGACCTCTGGCTGCAGACGCACGAAGACATCGTCAAGTGGTGCTTCGGCCCGGGCATCGGCTGCAAGGGATCGCGCCTCGTCCCGACCGTCGCAAACGGGATGCCGGCGTTCGGCCAGTACAAGCCGAGTCCCGACGGGGGCCTCGAGCCGTGGTCGCTTCAGGTTCTCGAGATCTCAGACGGGATCATCACCGGGATCACGTTCTTCCTCGACACGGCCCGGCTCTTCCCGTTGTTCGGCCTTCCCGAGCGACTCGACGGATAGCTCGTCGCACGCGGGAAGAACGTCGCACAACCCCACCATCGCCAGGAGCTCGGAGAGACGCGGGCTCGCGTGTCGCAAGAGACCCCGATGCCCGAGCCGGCGAGCCGTCAACTGCAGCCGAGCGAGCGCGTCGACCGTGACCGCGTCCGGATCGCCGAGCGAGCGCACGTCCCAGACGAGCCGTCGCGCGTCGGTGCTCTGCAGCAACGCGTGCGCGCGCCTGCACATCGGTGCGATGTCCTCCGGTGCGACGCAGCCGCTCACCGACACGACCAGCGTGCCTGGCTCCGACGGTGGTCGTAGCGCCAGCACGCGTGGCGTCAGCGGTCGCTCGTGGGGGACCACGCCGCGCGCTCCTTTCGTGGCTCTCTTTCCCTTTCAGACCGCCATGGGCGACGGAACTCATCGGAAGGGCGATGAGTCCGACGGCGTCGGGCCGTCGTTATGAGAGACCGAGCGAGTGAAGGGAGCGACGGTGAGCAAGAGCACGAAGAAGGATGGATTGACGTTTCGCACGACGATCGAGCTCGGAGGCAAGACGGCGACGGGCTTCGCCGTGCCCGCCGACGTCGTCGAGGCCCTCGGCTCGAGCAAGCGCCCGCCCGTGCGCGTGACGATCGGACGCCACAGCTACCGCAGCACGATCGCTGTGATGGGCGGCCGCTATCTCCTTCCGCTGAGCGCCGACAACCGGGTCGCCGCGGGCGTGTCGGCCGGCGACGAGGTCGAGGTCGAAGTGGAGCTCGACACTGCTCCCCGCGAGGTCGCGGTTCCGGCCGACCTGACCGCGGCGCTGGCTCGCGACAAGGCCGCGAAAGCGCGGTTCGACTCCCTCTCGTACAGCCACAAGCGGCAATGGGTGCTCTCGATCGAGGACGCCAAGAAGCCCGAGACCAGGCTCCGGCGTATCGAGAAGGCGGTCGCCACGTTGCGAGAGGAGGCCGGGGCGCGATGAGTTTTGTCACACGGCCCGGTCTCAATGGCTGATAACAAGAGGAGCACCTAGCAGATCGAGCAGGGAAGAGAGCCGGTGGGAGGCGCGTTGGAGACCACTGGCGGGGGGAGGCCCGGCCGCGCCGGGCGAGCAGAGCCGGGGCAGAGACCGAAAGAGGTGAGGCAGTGACGCACATGATCCGAACGGAGGGGCTCGTCAAGCGCTACGGCAAGGTCCTGGCGCTGGACGGGCTCGATCTCGTCGTCCCGAGGGCGACGGTCCTCGGGCTACTGGGCCCGAACGGGGCCGGCAAGACGACCGCGGTCCGCATCCTGACGACGTTGCTCGAGCCCGACGACGGAGTCGTCGAGGTCGCCGGGTTGAACGTCCGCACCGACCCCGACAAGGTGCGCGAGCGCATCGGTCTGTCGGGCCAGAATGCCGCGGTCGACGAGCATCTGACCGGCTATGAGAACCTCGACATGGTCGGACGGCTCTATCACCTGGGCAAGAAGGAGGCGCGGGC
>DATBND010000359.1:0-2956 GCA_036554505.1 Actinomycetota bacterium
ACGATCGCGGGGGATCCGGGCCTCGACGACGTCGCGGTCGAGACCTTTGACGCCCCGCTCCCCGACGAGCTCGTCGCCGAGGTCCCCGAGCCGGACGCCGAGGCCGATCCCGTGGAGGACGAGCCGGTGACCCTGCCCGAGGCCGAGCTCCAGGCGCCCGGAGACCCTGGGAACGAGCCGGCGGCCGCGCCCGAGACGACGGACGCGGCCCTCGACCCCGCGCCGCTGGACCGCGCCGCGGTCGTGCGCGAGCTGGCCGGGCTCTTCAACGACGACGAGCGTCCCCGCCCGCAGCGCGCCGACGCAGCGACGGTGCCCCACCGGATCGAGGACGACGACCAGATCACGAAGGGCCTCATCTCCCGGCTGATCGACGGCGTCAAGGGCCTCTAGCTGTAGTTCCTAAAGACGTTGTTCACCCGGGTCCCCTTGGTGAACTGAGGGTGTCGAAGCCTTCAGAGCCAAGGAGGACGCCGGGTGAAGCTCCACGCTAACGCGACCACGTGCCCCAAGAGCCGATTGTTGCTGTGTCGAAGAGTCATCGATGAGGGATGGACCCGGGCAGAGGCCGCAGCGGCCGTCGGCACCAGCGAGCGAACCGCTGCCAAGTGGCTTGCGCGCTACCGAGTTGAAGGAGTCGAGAGCCTCGCCGATCGATCATCGGCGCCGAGGACCAGTCCGAGTCAGGTTTCCGAGGATCGGATCGCTGTGATCGCTGGGCTGCGGCACCTGCGGATGACGGCGGCCGAGATCGCCGACTGTCTCAAGATGCCGATCTCGACGGTGTCGGCGGTGCTGCTGCGAATCGGTCTCGGCAAGCGTTCCAGCCTCGAGCCCTTCGAGCCGCCCAACCGCTACGAGCGTCGCCACCCGGGCGAGCTCATCCACATCGACGTCAAGAAGCTCGGCAAGATCGGGCGCGTTGGCCACCGCATCACCGGCACCAAGGGTCCCGGGATGCGCGCCCGTGGGGCGGGATGGGAGTCTGTTCACGTCGCCGTCGACGACGCAACGAGACTCGCCTACGTCGAGGTCCTCGACAGCGAGAAAGCCTCTAGCGCGGTGGGGTTCCTGCGCCGGGCGATTCGCTTCTACGCCACCTATGGAGTTGAAGTCACGGCGGTGATGACCGACAACGGCGCTCCCTACAGATCGACCGTCCATGCCCTCCTGTGTCGACGGCTTGGGATCCGTCACCTTCGGACGCGGCCTTACAGGCCTCAGACCAACGGCAAGGCCGAGCGCTTCATCCGGACGATGTTGGGTGGCTGGGCCTATGGCGCGATCTATCGAGACAGCACGCAGAGGCGAGACGCCCTCGCGGGATGGCTCGACTTCTACAATCATCGAAGACCGCACGGCAGCCTCGGTCGCCATCCGCCCGCTGAGCGCGTAGGTCAACTAGTGAACAACGTCTGTGGTTCTTACATCTAGCCCTCAGGCCTAACCAAGCGCGAACCGATAGGTAGACCATGACGACGCGCGCCGAATTTGCGGAAGGGTTGAAAGACCGCCCCACCGGCCCGGCGGACCGTCTCGACGGGACGCCCGGACGGGACAGATGAGCTCACGCGCGCGCATGGTCCGCCGCCAACGGTCGTCCGCGGCCCGGGCGGCGAAGCCGTTGAAGATCGTCATCACGGGCCCCTTCGCCGCCGGCAAGACGACGATGATCAAGACGATCAGCGAGGTCGCGATCGTCGGGACCGACCGCGGCATCACCGACGACACGAAGGCGGTGAAGCCGCGCACGACCGTTGCGCTCGACTTCGGCCGCCTGACCTTCGCCGACGACCTCACGTTGTTCTTGTTCGGGACGCCGGGGCAGCGCCGCTTCGAGGTGATGTGGGAGATCCTCTCGGAGGGGATGATCGGATTCGTCCTGCTCGTGAACGC
Organism: Actinomycetota bacterium; assembly: GCA_036554505.1. GTDB lineage: Bacteria > Actinomycetota > CADDZG01 > CADDZG01 > WHSQ01 > DATBND01. The sequence continues at coordinate 1,897 of DATBND010000359.1, forward strand.
GGCCGTCGAGCGCTCGACCGCCGAGGCCCGCCACATCCTCGAGACCTTCAAGGAGTACGCCGACGTGCCCTACGCGGTCGGGGTGACCCACCTCGAAGGCGCCGAGGACGTCGACGCCGCGCTCGGCCGAGTCCGTACCGAGCTCGATCTCCCCGAAGAGATCCTGGTCACGGCATGCGACCCGCGTGACAAGGGCGACGTGAAGGACGTCCTCCTGCACATCCTCTTCGCGGTTCTCGATCGACTCGAGACCGCGTCGTCGGCCGCCGGATAGGCCCGGCGAATGGGGGCGATCGGCTGGCTCAGGCGACTGCTCGGCCGCCGGCGCGGCGTCGATGGGCCGACCGATTCGGCCGGCGAGTCACGCTTGTCCGGATCGAGTGCCTCGACGGCCTCGACGGCCTCGAGCGCTTCGACGGGTTCGGCGCATTCCCAGATCGACCTCGACGGCGCCGAGGCCGGGACCAGCCCCGGGCGCGCCCACCTCGTCCTCGCCGACGGAACCGTCGTCGAGCCCGATCTCGACCGCGGCGCGCGGGCTCGCCTCGAGTACCTCGCTCGCCGGGCGGTGGCACCGCCTCCTCCACGCGACTGATCAGGCCCTTTAGTCGGCGCTCGGCCAGCCGATAAACCCATAGAACTTCTGGGGTACGGCGCGCAGCGCGCGCTCACCGGATGGCTCGGAGGGATGAAGGGAATGAGCGTGAGTTCGGTCGTCAAGCCCGTGGGGCAGCTCGAAGAGCTGCTTCGGGCGCGCGGCCTCATCGACGAGGACCAGCTCGCCCAAGCGCGGCTCGAGGCGTCCGATCGCGGCCGTTCGCTGGGCCGGATCCTCATAGAGCTCGGTTACATCCCGGAGTCGGCGCTCGTCGCGATCCTCGCCGAGCAGCTCGGCCTCGAGTTCGTCGACCTCTCCGAGACGCAGATCGACCCGTCCGCCGTCGCGCTCGTTCCGGAGTCGACCGCGCGGCGACACAACTGTCTCCCGGTCAAGCTCGACGAGAACCGTCTCGTCCTTGCGATGGCCGATCCCGCGAACGTCGTGGCGATCGACGACATC
>DATBND010000360.1:0-1936 GCA_036554505.1 Actinomycetota bacterium
CCGACGGGAAGCGCGACCGCGTCGTCCGCATCGAGGGTTATCGCGACGCGCTCGGGGTGCTCGGCCCCCCGCACGGTCCCCTCGGCCACGACCGGGGTCGAGCCGTCCGCGAACACCAGCTCGCCCACCGCGTCGCCCTCCGCCACGAGGATCCCGCGGGCGAGGCGGGCCCAGCCGTAGTCGAGCAGCGCGGCTGCGTCGCTCGCCGCGCTCGCCGAGCCCATCGCCACCGCGATCAGCCGGCGATGGTGGCGGCGGGCGGCGGCCACGAGGGTGTCGCCGGCCCCGGCGGTGTAGCCGGTCTTGACCCCGATCGCGCCCGGGTAACCCTCGAGCAGAACGTTACGGTTCTCGAGCGGGACGGAGCCGCCGGGGCCGGGGATCGTCGTGCGGCTCGTGGCTACGATCTCGGCCAGAACCGGCCGCCGGAGAAGCGCGGTCGCGATGCGCGCGAGGTCGCGGGCGCTCGAGTAGTGGCCGGGCGCGTCGAGGCCGTGCGCGTTGGCGAAATGCGTGTGTCGCACGCCGAGGCGCCTCGTGAGCGCGTTCATCCGCTCGACGAAGGCCGCCTCCGAGCCCGCGACGTGCTCGGCGAGCGCGACGGCGCTGTCGTTCGAGGAGCTGAGCAGCAGCGCGTAGAGGAGCCCGCCCACCGTGTAACGCTCCCCGGGCTGGAGATCGAGCCCGCCACCACCGGTCGCGGCAGCGTTCGAGGAGACCATCACCGGCTCCTCGGCGTCGGACTCCCTCATCACCACGAGCGCGGTGACCATCTTCGTCGTGCTGGCGTTGGGCCGCTCGACGTCGGCGTCGTGGGCGAAGAGGACTCGGCCGGTGTCGTCGACGAGGATGCATGCAGCGCACGTGACCTGCGGCGCGGGCACCGCCGCGGCACGTGCCCCCGTGAGGTGTTGGGGAGCAACGACGGCGGCGACGACGGCCGCGACCGCCGTCCATCGAAGTCTATTTGTAGATAAGTCCACCCGCGGTGACGCTAGAGCAGGTCGCGCAAGCTCGATCTCAGCATCGCCTCGCGCATGCGCCGCGACAGCGCCATCAGCTCGTGGATGGACTGAGAGGCCTGCTCGGACGCGTCGGGGGTGCGGCGGCGCGAAAGCGGGGTGACGATCTGCTCGAAGAAGGTCGCCTCGCGATCGGCGGTCTGCCGGAACATCCGGAGATGCCGGGCCTCCACGCCGAAGGCGAAGAACCCATGCGCGCTGCGGGCGGTGACGAGGTCATCCCCGTCGTAGGTCTCCTTGCCGGCGACCAGAAGCCCGAACTCCTCGAGCTGTCTCAGCTCCTGCTCGGAGATCCCGGCCGCGTCCTTCAACTCGTCGCGCGACAGCGACAGGAACGTGAGGTCGGGCTCGGGCGCGACCTCCGCAGGGGCGGCTGTAGGAGGGTCGCCCGCCCCGTCCTCGGACCTCTGTCCGGGCGCGACCTGCGGATAGGCGCCTCCGTTCGAGTCCGCCGCGGCCAGCCGATCGCGGATTACCTTGAGGGGCAGGAACTGGTCGCGCTGGAGCTGGAGGATGTAGCGCAGCCGGTCGACGTCGGCGTCGTAGAACTTGCGATAGCCCGAGCCGGTGCGCTCCGGCCGTATGAGCCCCTCGGACTCGAGGAAGCGGATCTTCGAGATGCTGATGTCGGGGAAGTCGGCGCGGATGGTCTCGAGGACCTCTCCGATGCTCAGGTAGTCGCGCGAACGTGAGAGGGGCATCGCCTCAGCTCCCGGTCAGGAACACGAGCTTGAACTTGCCGATCTGGATCTCGTCCCCCGAACGCAGCCCCGCGTCCTCGACGCGTTCGCGGTTCACGTAGGTCCCGTTGAGGCTCCCCACGTCGTGCAGCGAGAAGCGGTCGCTCGATCCGTCTCCGCGGCGGATTTCGGCGTGGCGACGCGACACCGTGATGTCGTCGAGGAAGATGTCGG